>DASSKV010000022.1:0-16265 GCA_035690125.1 Saccharimonadales bacterium (SeqCode)
ACGTACTCAAAGACGGCAGTGCGCTTGGCTGGAGCTTTATGCTCATGATAATTGCTATCGTGTCGCTTACCCTTGCCATTATGAACATCTTGCCTATACCGGCGCTGGACGGCGGCCGGTTATGGATTACGCTGGTTGCCCGCGGCGTAAAACGGCCGCTTAGTGCCCGTACCGAAGAGTTAGTGAACGCAGTGGGATTTGTGGTGCTCATAACGCTCGTCATCTTAATAACCCTCGTCGATGTCCACCGACCTCACTAGTACCGGAACCGCTATTGCACAGCCGCAACCCGCTGCACAGCGGCCGAAAGTCCCGTGGAACCCGCTCTGGGCCCTTACGTTCGCGGTGGTTATATTTTTTGCTTCGCAGATAATCGCCGGCCTAGTAGTGTCTATATACCCGGCGTTCCAGCACTGGAGCCATGCCCGCGCTAACGACTGGTTGGACAATTCCGTCCTAGCGCAGTTTTTCTTTGTACTACTGGCTGAGGGTCTGGTGCTAGAGACAATTTACTTATGGTTGCATGGCTTCCGCACCAAGTTCAGTGCTATTGGCTGGGTGCGGCCGCGCTTACGTGATGCCGCCATAGGCTTAGCTGGCTGGGGCATATACTTTGTAGTTTTCTTGCTGCTTGTATCTCAGGTCCAGCACTACTTTCCGCACTTCAATATTAACCAAGAGCAGCAGATTGGTTTCAACCATGTGCACGGGACTACCGGCCTGGTGCTCACTTTCGTGAGCCTAGTAGTGTTGCCGCCTTTGGCAGAAGAGCTGTTAATGCGTGGGTTTTTATATACCAGTTTCCGTAAAAGGCTTAATTTTCTTTGGGCCACACTGCTTACAAGTGCCATATTTGCCTCCGCCCACTTGCCGGAAGGCGGGGCAGCCGGTCCGCTTTGGATTGGCGCCATCGACACCTTCCTACTTAGCTTAGTGCTTTGTTATATGCGCGAAAAAACCGGTAGCCTGTGGCCAGGTATAACGGCACATGCCATTAAAAATGGAATAGCATTTATGGCACTATTTGTAGTAGGGGTGCACTAGGGTGTGCTTTAGGCTACAATAGGCAGGAGCTATAGGAAATTTTATGAGATTATCACAGTTATTCACCAAAACCAGTAAGACCGTACCGGCAGACGAAACGGCCAAGAACGCAAAGCTGCTCATCCAGGCCGGCTACATCCATAAGGAGATGGCTGGTGTGTACGCCTATTTGCCACTTGGGCTAAAGGTACTCGAGAACATTAAGCAGATAGTTCGCGAGGAAATGGACGCCCTCGGCGGCCAGGAAATCATAATGACAAGCCTGCAGCGCCAAGAACTGTGGGCGCATACCGACCGCTGGGACGACGAAAAGGTAGATGTGTGGTTCAAAAGCGAGCTCAAAAACGGCACGCCAGTTGGATTTGGCTGGAGCCACGAAGAGCCCATAACAGATATGATGAAGAACTACATAAGCAGCTACCGCGACCTTCCAGCCAATGTGTACCAGTTCCAGACTAAGCTACGGAACGAGCTGCGCGCCAAAAGCGGTATTATGCGTGGCCGTGAGTTCGTCATGAAAGACCTATACAGCTACAGCCGTAGCGACCAGGAACACCAGAAGTTCTACGACGCTGTCACAGCTGCCTACCTCAAAGTCTTTGAAAGGGTAGGCTTAGGCGACGTAACGTTTGTAACGTTCGCTTCCGGCGGCGCGTTTACGCAGTTCAGCCACGAGTTCCAGACAATTACCGAAGCTGGCGAGGACACCATATTCCTTAGCCGAGACAAGAAAATAGCCGTTAACAAAGAGGTATTAAGCGACAACGTCCTAAAACAACTAGGCCTAGAGCGTGGCGAACTGGAGGAAGTTACGGCCGCCGAAGTCGGTAACATATTCAGTTTTGGTGGTGCCAAAAGCGAGCAGCTAGGGTTGTACTTTACCGACGAAGACGGGCACGACAAACCGGTTATACTGGGCTCTTACGGTATAGGGGTTACGCGCCTTATGGGCGTTATAGCTGAGCATTTTGCCGACGACAAAGGCCTGGTATGGCCGGCTGCGGTGGCTCCGGCGCAGGTGTACTTGGCGCGGCTGGGCGCGAGCCCGCAAACAGTGGCTGCAGCGGATGAGCTATATAACCAATTGACAGCTAAAAATATCGGTGTATTATACGATGACCGAGACGTTAGACCCGGTGAAAAGTTTGCAGACGCCGACCTGCTTGGTATACCGACAAGGGTAGTCGTCAGCGATAAAACAGTCGACGCAAACAATTACGAGGTTAAGGGCCGGAGCGAGGCAGAAGCAACGCTTGTGGACCAACAACAGCTATTTAAGATACTAGGCCTGGAAGACTAAACTTATTTGCTATAATGAGCGTGTCTACCGATATAAAAACCTAGGCTTATAGGAGTAAACCAATGGTAGTGAAGAAGACCTTCCACCTTACCAAAGAAGGGGTGGCAGAACTAGAGAAAGAACTTGCGCACCTGGAAGCAGCTAAAGCAGAAATAGCTGACCGTATTAAGACTGCCCGCGAATTTGGCGACTTGGCCGAAAACGCCGAATACCAGACCGCCCGCCAGGACCAGGATAAGAACGATTCCCGCATAAGCGAAGTCAGGCACATTTTGCAGAACGTAGAAATTATCAAAAAGCCAAAAAGCGGCGGTAAGGTCCAGCTTGGCTCATCAGTCAAGCTTAAGAATGGCAAGACTATGGAGTTCCAGGTTGTGGGCACCGTAGAGGCTGACCCCTTGAACGGCAAAATTAGCGATGAATCGCCCATAGGCCGGGCACTGCTGGGCAAGGTTGTCGGTGACAGCGTGGAAATCAAGACCCCAGTAGAAACTGCCACCTACAAGGTCGTCGAAATTTCATAAGGGCTAGCTTATTGCGGCGCACTGCGGTGTCAAAAGCTCCGGTACTCGTTCACCGTATGAACATACGGCTCTCTCCGTTCCTCACTTTTTCCTTGCACTGCATCCGCACTAAGCCAGCTACTGTGTGGAATTAAGAAATGGTAGATAGGGCTAGACCCTAACAACTAAAACCTATAACCTATTATCTAGAATATGCAGTGGTTAAATAAAGTTGTTGATGAGGTTATTGCCCGCCAACCGGAGGGTGAGGTTATTATTGAGTCTGGCTCATCACCATCGGGTACTTACCATTTTGGGCATATGCGTGAGCTTATGACGTGCGATGCCATCTTGCTGGAGCTACAGCGCAGAGGCAGGCAAGCCAGGCACATCCAGTTCGTGGACGACCTGGATAGTTTGCGCAAAATCCCGGTGAATGTACCGGCCGACTACGAAAAGTACCTTGGCTACCCTATATGTGATATCCCGGCGCCGGATGGCAGCGACCAGTCCTATGCCGATTACTTCTTGCAAGGCCTAGTAGACGCCTGCAAAGCACTGAACATAGAAGTAGAGTTTGTGCGTTCGCACGAGCGCTACCGTAGCGGTTGGATGGTTCCAGCTATAGAACGGGCTTTAGACCACGTAGCCGAAGCCCGGCGGGCGCTGGAAACTATATCTGGGCGCAAGCTTGATGAGCATTGGACACCCATACAAATTATGGAAAATGGGCGGCTTAAAAACCGCAAATTCGTGGACATTAATAAAGACGATAAGTCGATACATTACGAGGATAGTGAAGGCAATATACAGGTTGCCCATTACGATAAAGGCGAAGTTAAGCTGGACTGGCGGCTTGATTGGCCTGGCCGGTGGTGGCTGCAGAATGTGGCGGTGGAACCCTCGGGTCGTGACCACATGACTAAAGGCAGCTCGTATGACACAGGCGTGCAGATAGTGCGCGACGTATATGGCGGAGAAGCGCCCATAGCAGTTGCCTACGACTTTATTAATATGGCAGGCGATACTAAAAAAATGAGTGCCAGCAAAGGTACTGGCCTCGATGCGCTGGAGGCAGCAGAGCTCATGCCTGCCGAAGTAATGCGGTTTTATGTTTTCCGCTCGCCGCCGCTCAAACGGCTGTATTTTGACCCAGTAAACGGTGTTGTCCAGGTTATGGATGAGTTTGCGGCTTTTGCAGCACGCGGCGACCGTAACGAGCCCGAGGAGCAACTCCTCGACCTGTCTACGCGTGGCCTAAAGCAAAAGACGGTTAGCCGCGTGCCGTTTTCGCATCTTGTAGCCAGTTACCAAGCATCACTCAAAGACGTCGGCCTCACCCTAGATGTCCTGCGGCGCACAGAATATGCACGGGTGGTAGATGAAGATGCAGAAATCATCAAAACAGAGCTGCAGTTCATACAGAACTGGTTGGATAAGCGGGCTCCCGAAGAGGTCAAATTCAACTTGCGCGAAAATGTAGACATCAAAGAATTTAGCGAGCAGGAGCAGGCTTTCCTGCGGAAACTGGGTGACAAAGTATCACAGGCTCCTGAGGACGCCGAGGGTGCATGGTTCCACGATGCCATTTATGCGCTTAAAGATGAACTAGGGTTAGACCCCAAGGATATGTTCGGTACGCTGTACAGGGCACTCATAGGTAAAACCAGCGGCCCCCGCGCCGGCTATTTCCTTAGCATCTTGCCGCGTGACTTTCTCGTTAGGCGCCTAAAGCTTGAAGCTTGACGAACAGCCATTTCGCGCTACAGTAGACATATAGTAGTTTGAGGAAACAAATATGATTGGTGAAAGAAACACATTTCCTAGTCGTGACATAACAGAGGACGAAGCAAAAGAAATTCGGCAACTTTGGGGACGGCCCCATATTAGCCCTAAAGCCTTAGCACTGTTTATGGAGTGCGGTGGCAAACCCTTGCTAACGGCCGACATAAGCCTTGTCAGCTACATGTCTGCAGCCATGGTTAGCACGCTTAAGACACTCGAAGCCAACTCCGAGGCGAGTAGCAAGGCTTTCGCAAGGGGTGCGCTTATATATGCGGGTGTTTTCCAGTATATAAACCGCGCTCATCAGATTCCGGTAGCAAAAGAGGCATTAAACAGGATATTTGAATTGGATACCGTAGATTTTATATTGCAGAGCAGGGAAGAGATTTTGGACCGCGAACCTAACTTTAGTGGACTACTCGACGAGGCGTGGCCTGCACTCACCACAGACAAAAAACTTCAAGAAATCGCTGTTATAGGTGCTGGAGCTATACATTTGGCAGCAATAGAAACAGAGAAAGTGGTCTTGTCTCCAGCTGTCCTTAATAGTTCCCATCCCGAACTAGAATGCATCGCAACCGACTTTAACCAATTGGCAGCTTTCGATTAGCTGGTACAATTGCAAAGTGATACAAGTGACAGATGAACAGTTCCAGGTACTTATAAACCACGCCCTAGAAAGCCTACCCGGTGCCCATGTGCGAAACATACAGAACGTGGCTATCCTGTACGAGCATGAGCCTACCCAAGAACAGCGCAAAAAGCTCGAACTGCGTGATGACCAAACGCTATTTGGGCTATACGAGGGCTTACCGCTAAGCCAACGGCAGGGTATGGGCCGGCTATTCCCCGATAAAATAACCATCTTTAAGGGGCCAATGGAGCGCGCGTGTAGCTCAATGTTAGAGCTACGCGAGCAAATCCGCCATACGCTGTGGCACGAAATAGGCCACTACTACGGGCTTGACCACAAACGCATATCCGAACTAGAAAAATAAGAACACACTTCAGCTGGAATTTTCACTGCCGGCCTTTTGCCAGGTGCTGTATGTTAAGTAAAAAGGAGGATACTTGCAGGCGATATCTAGAGAGCGGCACAGGGCGCGTGAACAGCAAGACTTATGGGATAAGTTCTGGAAAGACAAAGACGGTAACGTCGTAGTGTACCAGCGCCCCAACATCTGGCTTATTGGCTGGGTGGTGCTAACGCTGTTGTCACTTTTCCTTAATGGCAAAGCCTCTGACTATTTGTGGTGGGCGGCGCTTGCGTTGCTTACGGTTTGGTCTTTGCTAGAAATATTCCAAGGGGTCAACTACTTGCGGCGGTTGCTTGGAGTAATAGTTCTCGTGCTAATTATATTGGCTGCGTTAAAGGCCGCTACATAACAGCTGTTTAGGTGTAAAATATACATATGGAACAGGTACTATTTGGTGCAGGCTGTTTTTGGGGAGTGCAGAACTGCCATGAGACAAACCTACGGTTTTTCTCATCGCGCCGGGCCTTGGCAAAGCCAAGGTCTCGGGCTGCTCTTTTCCATTTAGCTGGAGGTGACTTCTAATGGAACAGGTACTATTTGGTGCAGGCTGTTTTTGGGGAGTGCAATACTACTTTGACCAGGTGCCTGGAGTTGTGAAGACGACCGTTGGCTATAGCGGCGGGACTACTGAAAACCCAACGTACGAAGAAGTCTGTACGCATACGACCGGCCATGCCGAAGTCGTTTTGGTAGAGTATGACACGGCTAAAGTTAGCTTCGAAACGCTGTGCAAGCATTTTTTCCGAATGCATGACCCAACCCAGTTAAACAGGCAAGGGCCGGATGTGGGCGATAACTACCGTTCGTGCATTTTTTGCGTAACCGACGGGCAAAAAGCAGTGGCCGAAAAGGTCCGCGATGATGTTCAGAAACGAATTGATAAACCCATCGTGACCCAAATAGAGCAGGCAGGCCCGTTCTACGAAGCTGAAGATTACCACCAAAAGTTCACAGAGCGTACCGGCCGCGGCATGTGCCACGTACCATACGAGCCCGTTTCTTAATGAAGACCGTTATTTTTGATTTTGATGGCACGCTTGCTGATAGCCTCGATGTCATAGTTGAGATTTTTGAACAGTTGACCGGTAAGCGCAGCCAGCTGAGCAGGGAAGAAATGGCTGGGCTAAGGCACTTGCCAATCCCTGCCGTTGGCAAACGCCTTGGCTTACCGATGTGGAAAGTGCCATATTTGCTTTGGCGTGGCAAGCGCATGATGGCTAAATACATTGAGCAGGTTCCACCCTATAGTGGCGTAGAAGATGTGCTGAAAGATTTGCAGCATGCGGGCTACCAAATTATTATTGTTAGCTCCAATAGCCGGGCGAATGTGCGAATATTTTTAAAGCATTATGGGCTAAGCGCCTACTTCCACCGTGTTTACGGTAACGTGGGCTTGTTTTCGAAGGCAGCGGCCTTGCGCAAAATCCTTGCCCGCAACCACCTTCATATGAATGATTGCGTTTATATTGGCGATGAAACGCGCGATGTAGAGGCCTGCCAGTCTATTGGCTTGCGTATAGTTGCTGCCAAGTGGGGCTTTGCTGACCCGGTGTTTTTAGAATCGCACAACCCAACGGCGCTTGCCGGTTCGCCAAAAGAGCTTATACCTATTATTTCTAAATTGTTTGCCGAAGCGTAATTGTACGAATGGAAGAAGTAAAAATAACGAAACTGGTGCATGGCGGCCAAGGGCTTGGCGAACTAGGCGATGGCCGTAAAGTGTTTGTGTGGAATGCCTTGCCAGGCGAAAAGGTTAGGGCGCGGGTTATAAAAAAGAAGCGTTCTTATGCTGAAGCTATAGCCGAAGAAATCTTGGAACCGTCAAAAGAGCGTATAGCTCCAAAAGAAGAAAATTATCTTGCTACTAGTCCCTGGCAAATTATGACTTTCAAAGCCGAAAATAAATACAAAAAACAGATAGTAGAAGAACTGTTTGCGCACGAGAAGGTAAAACTACCAAAGTTTGGCGAAGCAGCGTCCGACGGTAATGAGTGGCACTACCGCAATAAAATGGAATATAGCTTTTGGGGTGATAACGACGGCTTGCACTTGGCATTACACCAGCGCGGCAGCCACGGCAAGCAAATAGTTACAGGCAGTCAGCTAGCCATGCCAGCTATTGACGCAGCGGCGAACGCAATTTGTGCTCAACTGAGCAAAATGAATGCCAGGGCAGGCGACTTGAAGACAATAGTTGTTCGCTGCAGTCAAAAAGGTGAGGTAGTAGCTGCGCTATTTACCAAGCTGCAAAAGTTCAAGCAGTTGGGCCTAACGCCAGAGGTCAAAGGGCTGCGGGTGTACTACTCTAATCCCAAAAGCCCAGCCAGCGTACCGACAAAGCTGTTATACGAGGTAGGGGACGTGTTGCTGCACGACGATTTACTTGGGAAAGGCTTCACTTACGATGTTGATTCTTTCTTCCAAGTTAACATCCCGGTGTTCAAGCAGGCACTGAGGCGGATACAAGAGCATTGTGCCGAGCCGGATATAACAGATATGTACGCGGGCGTAGGGAGTATAGGCTTGAGCGTAGCAAGCGACGCGGTAGACCTTGTAGAGCTAGACTCGGCGACTTCCAAAATGGCAGGTGTGAATGCCAGTGCCAGTGGCCTAACGACGCGAGTTATAGAAACCTCAACTGAACAAGCACTGGACTATATAACTGCAGACAGGCCGGTTATCTTCGACCCGCCGAGGGCCGGGCTGCACGACAAAGTCGTGGAGCGTGTGCTTGAGGCTAAGCCACCAAAAGTCATCTACCTCAGCTGCAACCCGGCCACCCAAGCCAGGGATCTGAGCAAGCTCCAGCAGGCTTACAAAATAGAATTCTTTGAAACCTATAACTTCTTTCCCCGTACCCCGCACATAGAAGCGTTAGCCGTGCTAACACTATTGTAATAAACACCGCTTATGCTTTAATGGACGTTATAAGTAATAGAAAGAGAAACTATGGATAATCCCGACGGGCACCCGGCTTATCAACCTAACCCTGGCCCTATGCCACCTGCGCCGGAGTTTGGAGGTACTACAGCGCCGGAACACGATACCGGAGGACTTCATAAACATATGGGACCGGCCATGTCTACTTCTGCGCCGGCGCCACCGCCAGTACCACCTGCGGAACCGCAAGTCGGCGCTGTAGCGCCTGACTGGCAAACGCCCAGCTTTGGCAGTGTGCCGCCTTCAGCCCCAGCTGCACCGGCTTTTACTCCGTCGGCACAAAATCCCAAAGAACTTGCGCCCATGGCCGTAGTACAAGTGTTAAGTACTCGGGGTGTTGAATATACCATGATGATGCTCTGCCTCTGGCTTGCAGCAGCTTCGCTCATATGGGTGTTATTGGCGCTTATAAACGGCGGCGCCCACTTTAACATCTTGTCTTTCCCAATTTCGCTTATGCTAGTTTGTGTACCGGTGTTCGGGTGGTTCTTTTTGCGCTTGAAGAAGGCGGAACTTAATGACCCTCAGCTCAAACTTGACCCTTCGAAGCGGCGTTTAACACAGTTTACCCAAGTAATAGCTTTTGCAGCCTGTTTGTTCAACTTAATCGCATTCGTGTACCTGATATTCAGTAAAATGTCCGGCAGCGCAGGACCTTCGCTGGGCAAGACATTCCTGAACCTTATCATCATCCTCCTAGTGGCGGGCGGTGTACTGGTTTACTACTGGAACGATGAGCATAGGGAGTAAATAGTATGCAGCACGCATCTTACCGCCGCTACCAGGTGGGTATAGTAGTCCTAGGCCTGTTCACTATTATTGTTGCTGTCATTCTTGCCGTTCAGGCTGTTTCAGCTAAGCAGGACATAGTTACTGCCAAGAAGGCCGAAGAAGTAGCTTCCAAATTGAACAGCTACGTACAATCAAAACAGAGCGTACCAGACTCGCTCGACGCATTGAAGGTAAATGACATACCATCGTCCATCACCTACGCAAAAAAAAGCACTCAAAGCTATGAGTTTTGTGTAACTTATAAGTCAGCAAGCCAAGACTTCAGTGTCAACAGCTTGGAGCAGGGGCTGACCGGATTCGGTCTGACCAGCCTAGGCTCGTCGTCTTCCTCGGGATCTTCGTATTACGCCGATCTTGCAAGCACGGGCTACCTGTACCTACCGCCTACTCATAAAAAAGGGCAGACCTGCCAGACGGTCCAGACGTACTCATACCCTAGCTCGTACAGCAGCCCACTGTTCAGTTCTTCTTACTATGGTGCCCAATCTACTTTGAACAGTTCCTTGTCGTCAAGCGCGCGGGATTCCGAACGCAAAACCGACCTGAACAGCCTACAGACACAGTTGGAAGCCTACTTCGCGCAGAACGGTAACTATCCGAGCCTTGCGGACATGAACAGCCCTAGCTGGCGCTCTACCAATATGCGCAGTTTGGATAACGGGGCATTGCAGGATCCACAGGGTTCCGGTACGACCCTGGCATCTTCGCCGGCAGCCAAGATCTATGCTTACTCGGTAACGGATTCTAGTGGCAAATCTTGCGAATCCAACGATTTGACATGTGCACGCTATACCCTAACGGCCACTTTGGAGGCCGGGGGTACATACAGTAAAACCAACTTAGACTAAGGTTACTTTAGCCGCTGGCTACTTCGCCTGTTAAAATGTAGGGAATGGGTAGTGGTTATTGGCGTGAGCGCAGCAAACCTTATGAACCGGGGCAAACGACACCGTTCAAGGTTTCACGTAGCAAGATCGAGCTGTTTATGCAGTGTCCGCGCTGTTTTTGGTTGGATGTGCGGCTCAAAATTACCCGGCCGTCAAGCCCGCCTTTTAACATCAATAAAGCCATAGACGAACTGTTCAAAAAGGAATTCGACACCTATAGACAAAAGGGTGAACCACACCCGTTGATGGTGGAATTTGGCGTGCAGGCTGTGCCGTACCAGCACGATAGCCTGGACGTCTGGCGTGAAACTTTTACTGGCGTTGTTGCCATCCATGAACCAACAAATCTACATGTGTTTGGCGCCGTGGATGACCTGTGGGTTAATAGCAATGGCGAAGTTATAGTAGTGGACTATAAGGCCACCGCCAAAGACCGCGATGTTTCTATAGATAGCGACTGGCAAATAAGCTATAAGCGGCAAATGGAAGTCTACCAGTGGTTGCTGCGCCAAAACGGGCTTAATGTATCGGACACGGGCTACTTTGTCTATGCCAATGGCCGCATGGACCTCGACGGGTTTAATGACAGGGTAGAGTTTCGTACCAAAGTAATCCCTTACAAGGGTAGTGATGCCTGGGTAGAACCAACGCTGCAAAAAATGAAGGACTGTATGGAGAGCAACACCATGCCCCCAATTGGTAACGGCGCCATGGGCGGCCCCTGCGAATTTTGTACCTACGCCCGTGCCCGAACCGAGCTGACTATAAAAGAACTGCAAGCCGATGCCGCTAAAAAGAAGTTGCCGCCTAAACAGCCGAAAGCGCCCAAATTACTGTAATTACGATATACTATTTGCATGCTAGATCTTCAGTTCCTACGAGATAATTCCGAGGCTGTTAAACGGATGTCCAAACTCAAGGGCTATGAAGTTGATATTGACCGTTTGCTTGAGCTGGATGTGCAGCGGCGTGCCCGAGAAACTCAAGTGGGTGAACTCCGCCGGCGCAGAAATGAATTAGCGGAGCAGCTGAAGTCTGGTAAACCCAGCGAAGAACAGATTGGCGAGGGCAAACAGCTGAAGGAAGAAATTGCAGCCCGTGAAGCAGAAGCCAAAAGCATGGATGAAGAGTTCACCGATCTTTGGCAGTCCATACCGAATGTTATTCCGGACGACACGCCGGAAGGCGGAGAGGAAGCCAACCGGCCAGAAAAACACTGGGGCGACCCGCGTGAGGATGATGTGCAAGACCACCTAGCATGGGGCGAAGAGCGCGGGCTGATAGACTTTGAACGAGGCGCCAAAGTCGCCGGTGCCAAGTTTTATTACCTCAAGGGCGATTTAGTCCAGCTCGAACTTGCCGTGTTCCAGCTTGGCCTTACGCTAGCAACCAAGTATGGCTTTACGCCCATAACAGTACCGCACCTAGTTAATACCCGGACAGTGCAGGGTACGGGATTCAACGCCAAGGGCGACGAACCGCAGATTTATAAAGTTGAAGGCGAAGACCTTAACCTCATAGCCACTGCTGAAATACCTATTACTGGCTACCACGCCGATGAAATCATAGATTTACAGAACGGCCCATTGCTGTACGTTGGCCTTAGTCCGGCATACCGTATGGAGGCAGGCGCCTACGGTAAACACAGTAAGGGCCTGTACCGGGTCCACCAATTCAACAAGCTAGAAATGTATGTGTTCTGCAAACCAGAAGACAGCGAACAGTGGCATCAAAAGCTAGTCGCATTTGAAGAAGAGCTTTGTCAGGCGCTAGAAATCCCGTACCAGCTTGTGCGCATTGCTGCCGGTGATCTCGGTATGCCGGCCTACAAAAAGTTCGACATAGAGTACTGGAGTCCGGCAGATTCGTCCTACCGCGAGCTCATGAGCTGCAGTAATGTAACCGACTACCAGGCACGTCGCCTAAACATCCGCTACCGTAGAGCGGATGGTAAGACTGAATTCGTCCACACGCTAAACGGTACGGCAGCCGCCTTCAGCCGCGTAGCCATCGCCCTCATAGAAAACCACCAAACTGCAGAGGGCACGGTGAGTGTCCCTGCGGCTCTCCAGCCATTCATGAACGGCAAATCTGAGATTTAAATCACATACGTATTACGCAACGCCCCGTATGCTTTAAGCATAAGGAGGATTGGATGGAGAACTTATCAATAGAGCAAGCTTGCCGTATGCGGGATGACTTACGTGGTTCATTCGACGAGCAGCAACGTCAGCGAGTACGAATATGGCTATACAAATTGCCAGTTAAACCTGAAACTTGGGGCGTGTCTATTCACCTGGAAGGCAGTGGATTTGAGCCAAGTGACATCTTGCCTCTAGTCCCCGAGCAACGTCACGACAATGTCAGATTTTACAATCCGCAACTTATTGAAAATCAACCGTTAGCAAGCTAACTAGAAGCAACCAACTGCGATAATCGTCACAGCGCCCTGTGCTTATTGGCGTACAATATAGGTGTGATTAAAACGCACTTTGAAACTAACACGACGAGGAGGAGGATGTATGCTTGAACGGTTTGAGGTACATAGCGTCCACACGAGCGTTGATGAAAACCTGAAAAAGTATATTAGCAAGAAAATCGGACGGCTTGACCGCTACCTGAGCAAGCACCAGCAGGAAAGTGCCCACTGCGAAGTAATCCTCAAAGAAAACAAGGCCAAGGATAAGAAGCAATGTACCTGCGAGGTAAACCTGCACCTGCCCAAAGAGACTATAAACATCAAGGAAACGACCCTCAATATGTATGCCGCGGTCGACATAGTAGAGACCAAGCTGAAAATCCAGCTCAAAAAATACAAAGACATCCACGCCAACGGCAAACTCCACCGCCGGCTCATGGCCCGCTTTGCCCGACAGGGCGCCTAAGGAAGCCAGGGTAATGTTGAAGCATTCGGGCATAGATACTAATCCGTGCGGAATCGAAACATTGCGCAGCCGTCTCCATGCAGAGCAATCTAAGTATGTCGGTGGCCCCAGGATAGCGGACATTGCTGTAGCCGAAGCGATGGCCTATGCCGAAAAACCGCATGTCGACAGGGCGCTTGGATATATCGCTACTGCCCAACAGATTGCTGCGGATCTGGCCCGGCCAGACTTTACGCCATATGCCCAGCAACGCAGGTACATACTCCAGGCACGGATAGATAACGCCGGCCGCGAGGCATTAAACGCAGTTATTCTCGCAGAACTTGCTGCGTCTCAAGCTCAGCTGACAGCCCGGGCTAGTGGCGATTCGACCTAACCGGATTTTCATAACAGGGCTCGATTTTCTTCCTCCTAACGAGTACAATAATTAGGAATAATTACAAAACTGCAAAAGGGGAGTGACTGCGACTGGCATGAATATTGTATTCAAAAAGATTTTGGGTGACCCACAAGCAAAAACCGTCAAGCGTTTGCGCAAGAGAGCTAATGAAGTAAATGCGCTAGCCGAAAAGTATTCGGGCATGACAGATAAGCAGCTAAAAGAGCAGACCGACGTGCTCAAAAAGCGGCTTAAAAAAGAGTCGCTGGATAAGATATTGCCAGATGCATTCGCTGTCGTTCGCGAGGCGGCAACAAGGACGCTTGGGCAACGCCACTTTGACGTGCAGCTTATAGGTGGTATGGTGCTGCACGAAGGCAACGTCGCCGAAATGAAAACCGGTGAAGGTAAGACACTCGTGGCGACGCTGCCGGTCTACCTAAATGCCCTAACCGAAAAGGGCATCCATGTAGTGACGGTAAACGATTATCTGGCGCAACGCGATGCCGGCTGGATGGCGCAAGTTTATCATTTTCTCGGTATGTCCGTAGGGGTTATTATCCCAGACCAAAGCTTTGTGTACGACCCCAAATTCGAGAATAAAGACCACGAAGACCCGCGCATGCAGCACCTTAAACCTGCCAGCCGCCAAGAGGCCTATGCAGCCGACATTACGTACGGCACCAACAATGAATACGGCTTTGACTACCTGCGCGACAACATGGTGCGCGAGGTCGACCAGCTACGCCAGCGTGACCTTCACTACGCCATAGTCGACGAGGTCGACTCCATACTTATAGACGAAGCCCGTACGCCACTTATCATTAGCGCCCCAAGCGCCACCAGCGGTAATGCTTACGCCCAGTTTTCTAAGGTAGTATTACAGCTGCGCAAAGATACGGACTACGAAACTGACGAGAAGCGCAAAACGGTCATACTGACTGACAGCGGCGTCGAAAAAATGCAAAAGGCACTTGGCATAAGTAACTTGTACGCCAGCGAAAACATCCGTACTATTTACCACTTGCAACAGGCACTGCGTGCCCAGGCGCTCTTTAAACGCGACAAGGACTATGTGGTAACCCGTGACGGCGAAGTTGTTATAGTCGACGAGTTTACAGGGCGTTTGCTGCCAGGCCGCCGCTACAACGAAGGTTTGCACCAAGCCATCGAAGCCAAGGAAGGCGTGGAAGTCCAGGAAGAGAGTATGACGCTGGCTACCATATCATTTCAAAACTACTTCCGCTTATATGAAAAGCTAGCCGGTATGACCGGTACCGCCATGACCGAGGCCGAAGAATTCCACCAGATTTATAAGCTTGATGTCGTCGAGGTGCCAAGTAACCGCGGTCTAGCACGCATAGACCGCCCTGACCGCATATACAAAACCGAACGCGCTAAGTTCAAGGCCATTGCGCGTGAGGTAAAAGCCTTGCATACCAAGGGCCAGCCGGTGCTTATAGGCACTGCCTCCATAGAAAAGAACGAAGCACTCGGTACTATGCTCGGTAAGTCTGGCATACCGCACCAGGTGTTGAACGCCAAGAATAACGAACGTGAAGCCAAGATTGTGGCCCACGCCGGCGAAAAGGGCGCGGTTACGCTGGCAACCAATATTGCTGGCCGTGGTACCGACATTGTATTGGGTGAAGGCGTCAAAGAGCTTGGCGGCCTGTTTGTGCTTGGTAGTGAGCGTCACGAATCCCGCCGCATAGATAACCAGCTCCGTGGCCGTAGTGGCCGCCAGGGCGACCCTGGTATTACCCAGTTCTTCGTGAGTACCGAAGATGACCTTATGCGTATCTTTGGCGGTGAGCGCATCGCCAGCATTATGGATAGGTTAAATGTCGACGAAGACACGCCAATAGAAAACCGCATCATCAGCAAGTCACTCGAAGGCGCCCAAAAGAAGGTGGAAGGCTTCCATTTTGACCAACGTAAAAACGTTGTCCAGTACGACGATGTCATGAACCGCCACCGTAAGGCGACCTATGCCATGCGCAAAGAGATTTTGCGTTCGCCTAACATAAGCAAGCGTATACGCCTGTTCATAGAAGACGAAATACGCAGTCTGGCAACATCGCCGCTACTACTGAGCGACGAGCTGGAAGACGTCCTGCGCGAAGTCTTTCCGTTTGACGAATCTACGCTCGACCGCCTGTTTGATACCGACGCAACCAAGTTCGAGCAGGTCCTTACGCAAGAAGCCAAAGAGCTTTACGCCGGGCGGGAAGCTGCCTTTACAGCCGACATCATGCGCAAAGTCGAGCGCGACATATACCTGCAAGTACTAGACAACCTTTGGATGCAGCACCTGGAAAACATGGACCACTTGCGTGAAGGAATCCACTGGATGAGTGTCGGCCAGCAAGACCCGCTTGTCGAATACCGCCGCCGTGGCCAGCTGTTGTTCGAAGAAATGCAGAACAGCCTGCGGCACGACGTATTGCGCACGTTATTCCACGCAGAGCCTATCGACGAATCGCAACTAAATAGGGCGGTCGAGACCGAGCTGACCCTAGCGGCCCGCGGCAGCGTTAGCAATGCTAGCCAAATCACTACCACCGATAACGAACTATCCGAAAAGGACTTTAAGCAGAAAAGCCAACCCAAAGTAAAGACAACCGAAGCCCGCAAGAAAGCCCGTAAGACAGAGCGCAAACGAAAAACAGCAGCAAAAAGGAGGAGGAAGTAGCCCTTGGCTGGTAGCTGT
>DASSKV010000023.1:0-9190 GCA_035690125.1 Saccharimonadales bacterium (SeqCode)
TTTTAGGCTTTGTCTGAGCTCTGGGCTTGGCCGGTCAAAATGGTCCTCTATACTGCGCTTGTGGTAGCCAGTTACGATGATAATGTCGGTTATGCCAGCTCTTACCAGCTCCTCTACGATGTGTTGTATGATAGGAATATCAACAAGCGGTAGCATTTCTTTTGGCATGGCCTTAGTTTGCGGCAAAAAGCGTGTACCCATGCCAGCAGCGGCGATAACAGCCTTAGTAATCTTAGCCATACTAAAATGGTAACACGACAAAAGCGCTACTGCTTGCTCAATGCCAAAACAAGCGTACAATCAGCACTAATTCATGGAACACCCCCGACAGTTAAGCGATTGGCATGACCCTGAAAGCGCAGAAGAATACTTACGTGAAGGATATAGCGACCGGCTATACTACCACATATACGACCATGCCATAGACACCCGTACTAAGGCCAGAGAATTAGGCAAATGGTGCGCTTATAACGGCCAAATAATTGACTTTTATGTACTAGATTGGGCAGCTTTAGGGCATGATTACGGCTATCTTGAGTACGATATGCTGCCGGAAGACGTAAGAAACCGCTACCCAACTCGTGAAAAGTACGCAGCCGCCATGACTGGTGGTATTATGGCAAGCTTTGGGGCGCCGCAAACTGCCATAAGGCAGGTAAAAGAGGCTATTTGGAGCACGGAAGTAGGCGTGGGTTGCACAAGCAAAGAAGGGCGCATTTTACGGCAGGCTGACCTTGCAAATGTTGGCGGGAAAAACCGTGCTGACTTTTTTATAAACACCATTAAACTTTACCGGGAATACCGCCTGCTTGGCGGCGAAAACCCTAACCTGTTCTTCGCGCGCGAGTTTATAAACTACTGCATAAAAAGCAACCGGGTTCTTTCTATATATAACACTGAAGATGTTAGCCTAGGCGACTTCGATAAGGACCTAGACGGCCACAGTACCTTCTGTAAAAATGCATCCGAAAATATCCGCATGCTTTTGCCTGACCGTATTCAAAAGTTAGCAGAGCTGGCAGGCAGCAAGCTGCTCGCGGACATAAGCGATAATTAGCTAAATACCGAGTTGCTTTTTAATAAGGTCTTGTGCCATTTGCGGGTTGGCTTTGCCCTGGCTCAGCTTCATCACTTGGCCCACCAAGAAGCCTATGGCTTTCATTTCGCCATTCTTAACGTCTTCTGTAGCCCTAGGGTTTTCCGCGAGGACTTGTTCGACTATCCTCGCTATTTCGCCTTCGTCCGAAACTTGCACATAACCTTTGTCTTCTGCATATTTTTCGACGCTTGCAGGTAATGCATCAACACTTAAAAGTTCAATAATGAGCGCTTTAGCGTTGGTGGAGCTGAGCTTACCGCCGGTTATAAGGTCGGCGATAGCCTTGTAGAACAACGCACGCTCTACATTCACCGGCTGGCCGGCATCACGCACATACGGTATGTCTACATTAACCAACCAGTTAGCGAGCTGCCTAGCAAATGCTTGGTCGTGTAAAGATTCTTCAAGCAGTGGCAAGTACCCTTCGTCGGCGAATTCTACCTGCGCATCTAGGAGCGTTTCTATCTGCGATTTGTCCAGTCCTAGACCTGCCAGGCGCTGCCGCCACTCGTTGGGCAAAATCGGCATCTCGGCTTTGACCTTTTCCACAAATTCGTCATCCAAAACAATCGGCGGAAGGTCTGGGTCGGGCATGTAGCGGTAATCATCGGCGTTTTCCTTTAGGCGCTGGCTAAAGGTCTTCTGTTTGGCATCATCCCAGCCGCGAGTTTCCTGATGTATAGTCCCGCCTTTTTCTAGTACTTCTATTTGGCGATCAATCTCGTATTCTACGGTCTTTTCGACCGAGCGGAAACTATTGAGGTTCTTGGTTTCGGTGCGCGTACCCAACTCGTCTGTTTTGCTGACACTAACGTTTACGTCAAAGCGCATATTGCCATAATACAAGTCTGCATCGGACACATCGGCGTAGCGCATAAGCAAGTAGAGTTCGCGGGCGTAGGCCTTAGCCTCAGCTGCCGTGTGCATATCCGGCTCGCTAACTATTTCGAGCAACGGGGTGCCGGCGCGGTTGAGGTCAACCAAGCTATAGTCCTTGCCAGCAGGGTGCGTGCTCTTTCCGGCGTCCGCCTCCATATGCGCACGGGTAATGCCTATGGTTTTTTCTTCACCGTCAATAGCAATTTTCACCTGGCCGCCGAGCACTATTGGTTCGTCATATTGCGTTATCTGGTAGCCCATGGGCAGGTCCGGGTAAAAGTAATGCTTGCGGTCAAATTTGCTAAACTTTTGCGGTATGGTGTCGAGCGCAAAGGCAGCCCTAACTGCCAAATGCACTGCTTCGCCGTTAAGTACTGGCAAGGCGCCAGGCAAACCAAAGTCTATATGGCTTACAAGCGTATTTGGCTCGGCCTTACGGGCATCATTGCCAACGGCCGAAAACAGCTTAGTGGCCGTCTTGAACTGCACATGGCACTCTATGCCTATAGTCACCTTATAGCTGTCGCGGGTTTCTTTACTTATCACGGTTGTGTAGTGCCCCCAGGTCTTTGAGAGCCTGCAGGTAACCTAGCAGAGCATCTTTGACCTCGTGTTTCTTGGTTAGGTTGTAATCTTCGTGAACCAACTTATTACGCAGCTTGTGGCCGAACCAAACGGTGTCATTACTGGTTAGCGTGCGCTGGGCCGACACAAGCCGTTCGCCCATAGTCTTGCCCTTAAACTTACGCTTTTTTAGCGCGTCGTCTAGCAGCTTATCGGCATTTATTACTGCTAGCGGCCAAGTATTCTTGTTGGCTAACAGACCTTGGATTTCCTGCCAGCGCTCACGGAAGTAGGCTTCGTTTAGCCCCTTCGGCCGCCGCCTAGCAAGATAGCCAGCAAAAGCTATGATGAGTACAAGCGCAACCAAGACAGCAATGGAACGATATAAGTGGTGCTGTATTACTTCGGTTAAGTTCACGCCAAAACCTCCTCGGCAGCCTTGGCCAAACCAAGCAGCGCACGGTCGTAATGCTGGGGGGCCATCAGCTGCAAACCTACTGGCAAGCCATCACTTGTACCAGCGGGCAGGCTTATGGCTGGCACGCCAGCCAAATTAGCTCCGACAGTCATGACATCTGCTAGGTACATTGCCAATGGGTCATTGGCGTTTTCGCCTATCTTAAACGCAGTGGTAGGAGCAACCGGACCGAGGAGGAAGTCTACTTCTTTAAACGCTGCTTCGAACTCCCTAATCAGCTTCGTCCGCACAGTCTGTGCCCGTTTGTAGTAAGCGTCGTAGTAGCCGCTACTAAGTACATAGGTGCCTATCATAATGCGTCGTTTGGCTTCCTTGCCAAAACCTTGGCCACGGCTCTTGGTGTAGCTTTCGTGCAAATCTTTAGCATCCCTATACGTATAGCCGTAGCGTTGGCCGTCGTAGCGGCTGAGGTTACTGCTTACTTCTGCTGGACATAATATGTAGTAGACAGCCAACGCAAGTGGCAACGATGGCAAACTTACCTCTACCAGCTCGGCACCTGAGGCCTTAAGCTTATCTGCGGCAGCCTGCACCAGACCAGCAACGCCACCTTGTACGCCTTCACCAAAATACTCTTTTATAATGCCGATTTTTTTGCCCTTTATATCCAAGCTAGCGCCTATATAGCCTTCACTGTCGCGGTTGATAGTCGTGGCATCCAAGTCATCCTTGCCGGCTATAACATCCAGCACGAGCGCAGCATCCTCTACACTACGTGTCAGCGGGCCAATGACATCCAGACTACTGCCCATAGCGACGACGCCTGAACGCGAGACTAACCCATAAGTGGGCTTATACCCCACGACGCCGCTAAAACTGGCGGGCTGCCGTATGGAGCCGCCGGTGTCAGTACCAAGTGCAAACGGTGCCAGGTCTAGCGCCACTGCTGCCGCCGAGCCACCCGAGCTACCGCCCGGCACCCGTGTTTCATCGTGTGGGTTTTTGGTAACCATGAAGTCGCTGTTTTCGGTGCTAGCACCGTGGGCAAAGGCATCTAGGTTAGCCTTGGCTACGCATATGGCGCCCTCGGCCTCCAACCGCTCTATAGCTGTCGCTTGGTATGGCGCCGTAAAGCCGCGCAGGATATTGCTTGCTGCTGTTGTCTCCGCGCCAAACACTAAGAAATTGTCTTTGGCAATAAATGGCACACCGGCTAACCTGCCCTTCGGATCAGCATCGACAGCCCTTGCTCGCTCCCGTGCGCGTTCGGCAGTCGTAGCAATGATGGCATTAAAATCTTTATTTTCATCTATAAGCTGCAGTGCCTTTTCAACATTATCTATAGCCTTTGTTTTGCCGCTACGCACCGCATCGGCAATGTCAGCTACACTTGCCCACCCGCTCATGCAATCATTCTCCGGACTTTTATTTGCTCGGCTTCTACTTGCGGAACATTCTTAAGCAAATCTTTCGGCTCGTAGCCGTAGCCGGATATTTCGTCGGAGCGGGTCACATTAGTTAGCCCGGTGACTTGGTTTGTTGGTTGCAAGCCGTCAATATCTACCTCCTGCAGCTTTTCTACATACTGCAATATTTCACTTAGCTCTTTGGTATACTCTTCGACTTCGTCATCTGTAAGGTACAGCCGGGCTAGCTGGGCCAATTTTAAGACATCGTCGCGTGAAAGATCTGCCATTTGTAAAAAGTATACATGGGGGGAGGCCCCTACGTATATAGGTCAAAGTAAGATTTTTTACAGGGACAGGCCCATTTTTTTGGCAATATAAGAGAACTTACCAAAACAAACTGGCAATTAAGTCATATGAAAGGAGAGGCCTATTGAGACCGGTCTATTTAACTCACATAACGTAAACAGGCGCATAGTTAGCGGCATAGCCGGCACTGCGCTCACTGCAACCATTTCTTACGCGGGCGTAGCTATTGGCGAGAAACGCTCTGGGCATACCCAGCAAACCCGCGAAAATACGGCGGCAAGCCAAATGTTTGATTATAATTCGCCTGATCTGCCCGATAAAGCAGCTATCGCTAAAGCCATCCGCAAGCAGTCTATACGCCAATCCCATGGTGAAACTAGCCGTAGTGAACAGCGCACACGCCTCCACCACCATGTTGCACAAACCACTGATTCGTACCGTTACTTATATAATGCTTGGTCCAAGGTCGCCGTATGCGAAGAAGGCGGTTGGGTTGGATCATCTGGCTACAACTTTCCAAATAGCCTTGGCATAACCCGAGCAAACTGGTTTGCTAATGGCGGAGGTAGCGACGTTAGCCCGGCTGCCCAAATTACTGTCGCAGAAAGGATGATACACCGCCTAGGCATTGGTATACCTGACCAAAACGGTTGCCAGCCCGGGGGTTGGTAAAGTCTCAACAGACGCTAGCCGGGCTGGCCGGCCTTCAATGCAGCCTGAACAGGTAGAAGCTCACCTTTACATATGTATGTAAGATATTTCACAGCGAAATCTATTTACAAAGCATAAGCGTAGGACTACTATTGCTTCAAAGACCATTGAGATGACAAAAAATGTCTGAAGCAACGTTATTTCCGCCTGACTCCTCTCTACCAGAGAGTCTGGTGGCAACTCCTTCTCAGCGCACACCGGAAGATGTCGAAGTTATACCTACGCTGCTTCCATCCGTATCCATTGAAGATATGCCTGCATACAAGTCTCATTTGGAGGCAACCGCTACTCTTCACCCATATCTTGGCGGAGCGGTGGTAAGGCGTGAGACACTGAAAGACCGGGAAGATACCGACTATGCACGCATATATGAAGAAAAGGTGACTTTCGCGGATGGCGCTATCCGCACACTGACGCTGGCGATGCCAAAAGAAAGTTATTTCGGGGAGAACATCAGCCAAACGCCAATAAGTTCGACTGACGCTTGGATGACCGGCCCGAGCGGCTTTAACGCTACTATCATCAGGCAATTAGCCGAACGTGGATTCCCGGTAGTTTGGCTTCATCACCAAGGCCGGCACTCTGAAAAACCCACTAGCCCGCAGAAAGCACGCCAGCTCGCGAAGTTCATAATGAAAAAAAGCGTTGGCCGTTCTGCGCACCACCAACACGGACTGCTAAACGACCTGAGCCCTTTTGTGGGCTACGACTCGAGAGAGATCATCAGTATTGGTGATTCGCGCGGGGCTATGACCGGAGAAGCCGTGGATGCACTTGCCGACATGTATGGTCGTACCATCACATGGAGCGACTATATAGGCGGTTGTTTTGAACATAGGCCCAAACTGAAAGAGCTGCCGGCAATAGCCACAACCCTTCCAAAGGAAGCCACTGCGCTTAAGCGCCTTATTGAGCGCCGAAAGGCTGAAGCAAACGGCATTTCTAATGAGACGTTGGAGTACTTTGGTACCTTTGATCTGCACTTCATGAATCTACTGCACGAAGCGGCGTGGTTCGTTCCCTTGGTCAATGGTGATTCAGGCCGGTTCGCGGATGCCGTCCCCCTAGACAGGAACGGTGCGCGTACGTATATGAATGGTGATATTTGGTCATCACGCGGCCGCTCTTGGGAATCCAAGCACAGCGTTCGCCCTGGCATATACTTTTTCCAGGAAACTTTGGGCGACGGCAGTATGGCAAGGCACCTCGATCTTGCCGACACCTATATACAAAACAAACGATTTGCTCGTTTGGAACGGCTGCTTGTCGAACTCCGGGACAACAGCTTCCTTTCTTCAGCTGTAGATTTCAAATTCGTAGCAACAGGCACACGAAGCTAGTTACATCTTGGCTTTTATGTCATTTATGATGTCGCGGAGCTCGGCGGCTTGCTCAAACTGCAGGTTGGCTGCGGCCAGTTCCATTTGGGACGTAAGGTCACGCACCAGGCTTTTATACTCGTCTTTTGGAATTTTCTTAAGGTCAAGCTTAGCCCGTTTGGCTTCCTCTGGTAAGTCGGGCCGCATCCCAGCCTCTATTGCCCGGTTGATGCCTGTGGGCGTTATGCCATGTGCCTTATTGTAAGCCTCTTGGACTTTGTGGCGGCGCGTTGTTTCGTCTATGGTTGCCTGCATGCTTCTGGTGACGTGGTCGGCGTACATTATGACATGGCCATTAACATGGCGGGCGGCACGGCCAACCGTCTGTATAAGCGCCTGCTCACTGCGCAGGAAGCCTTCCTTATCGGCATCTAGTATCGCCACCAATGATACCTCGGGCAAGTCTAACCCTTCCCGTAGTAAGTTTATACCTACCAACACGTCATATACACCTAGGCGTAGGTCACGCAATATATCGGTACGGTCCAATGTGTCTACATCGGAATGCAAATAGGCTACCTTGATGTTGAGCTCTTGTAAGTACTCAGCCAAATCTTCTGACATGCGCTTTGTAAGCGTCGTGACGAGTACACGCTGCTGCTTGTCCACCGTCGAGCGGATTTCGGCAATCAGGTCGTCTATCTGGCCTTCTATAGGCCTTACTTCTATAGGCGGGTCGAGCAGGCCTGTTGGGCGGATGACTTGCTGGGCAGGTTCCGGGCTGCGGCTCAGTTCGTATTCGGCAGGGGTCGCGCTCACGTAAACGGCTTTGTTTACGTGGCGTTCGAACTCCACAAACGTCAGCGGCCGGTTATCTAGGGCGCTCGGCAGGCGGAAGCCATGCTCCACCAACACTTCTTTGCGGGCCCGGTCACCATTGTACATACCCCGCACCTGCGGGATGGTCATATGGCTTTCGTCTATGAACATCATGTAGTCATCCGGGAAATAGTCCAGCAGCGTCGCCGGTTGCTCACCGGGCGCACGGTTGGTCAGGTAGCGGCTGTAGTTCTCTATGCCCTTTACAAAGCCGGTCTCTTCTAGCATTTCCAGGTCGAAGCGCGTGCGCTGCTCCAACCGCTGCGCCTCCAGCAGCTTGCCCTCCTTTTTAAACAGCGCGAGCCGTTGCTCCAATTCCCCTTCTATTTGTCCGAGCGCTACTTTTAGCTTGTCGTAGGGCGTTACGTAGTGGCTGCCCGGGAACACCCGGTAGCTATCCAGGTTGGCCAGTATCTCACCTGTTAATGGGTCAATCTTGGTAATTCTTTCTACGTCATCGCCAAAGAACTCTATGCGGTACGCGAGCTCTTCACCAGCCGGGTACACATCCACCACATCGCCGCGCACGCGAAAGGTACTGCGATGGAAGTCGATGTCATTGCGCTGGTACTGTATGTCTGTCAGCTGCCGTAGAAATTTATCCCGCACTTTGCGCTCACCAATTTTTACGGGTATAGACAGTCCACTATAGTCCTCTACGGAACCTATGCCATATATGCAGCTCACGCTAGCTACAATAATCACATCCCGCCGGCTCAGTAGCGCATCCGTCGCTGCGTGGCGTAGCCGGTCAATTTCCTCGTTTATCTGGCTGTCTTTTTCGATATAGGTATCGGACCGCGGAATGTAAGCTTCTGGCTGGTAGTAGTCGAAGTAACTTACGAAGTAGTGGACGGCATTGTCTGGGAAAAAGTGTTTGAACTCCGTATACAGCTGCGCTGCTAGTGTTTTGTTATGGCTCAGTATGAGTGTGGGCTTTTGGACATTCTGAATAACGTTCGCCATAGTGAACGTCTTACCCGAGCCGGTCACCCCAAGCAGTGTTTGATGGTGCAAACCTTCTTGCACGCCCTTCGTTAACTGCTCAATAGCCTTTGGCTGGTCGCCAGTCGGCCCAAAATCACTAGACAGCTTAAACGTAGCCATCCTTACATTGTAGCAATGTAAACTACTGGAATTTAAGTGTCTTGGTAACAATCAGTTCAAAGTCCGATAATACATCGGGGTAAGCAGGTTGCTGATTATAGGTCGCTACATAATGTTTGTTGGTCGAATTAAAACAATATTGAACTACCTTTGTTCCCGCTGGCTGTAGCCCTGAACCTTCACTGTTCGTCGCTTTAGCCGTACCAGTTTCTTTTGTGCCTGACATGCCAGATATAGTCACCGCTAAATTAGTCTTGTCGGTGTATGTATCATCCAATGGGAAACAGCCATGAGAAGAACTAAAAGTAAATGCCACCTCGCCAAAGCCTTCCGAGCCGCAATGGCCAACAGAATCCTTATTTGGACCAAGCAACAGTATGTTGTCTGCACACAATTCTGGATGCGCAGCCATTACCCAAGTTTTGGGATATTTGAGCGAGAAAGCAGTGCCTGTATATGCAACCCAATCAGCCGTTGGGTCAATAGGTGCCTGCTTTTT
>DASSKV010000024.1:0-18486 GCA_035690125.1 Saccharimonadales bacterium (SeqCode)
GAAAATAAGCATAATCGTGTAAGATGTAATAAATGAAGCTATTTCCAAACTCTTCCCTGTTACAAGCCCGTTTGGCGGCACCAGGCCTTGGTTTTGTTCGTCAGCGTATCTATAAATATGCTTCCTCGCAAGAATCAAGCCCTGGCACTCACCAAGCAGGCTTTCACTTTCGAGAAGAGTTTGGAAATAGCTTCAATGCTTAGTTTCGTAGCCGCACTCCTGTTACTGGGCCTTAGTTTGCTCGGTGTTTCTATGCGCAAAACGTACTATTATTTGCCACCAAAGGAGCTGAAGCGCCAGGCCGAAGCCGGTGACAAACTTGCCCGTGCCTTGTGGCGTGCCGTCGCGTACGATACAAGCTTGCGCGTACTGTTGTGGCTGTGGATAGGACTATCGGCTGCCGGCGGTTTTGTGTTGCTAGCCAAAGTAGCGCCCTGGGGCATTTCGCTTATAGCTACAGCCCTACTGCTTTGGATTGCGTTTGCCTGGTTTCCGCGTCGCACCCGGCTTACTGGTTTGGAGGCTAGGCTTGGCAAGTGGCTGACACCGGTGGTAGTGTGGCTACTAAATTACCTCCACCCCATTTTTGATAAGACAGCGGGGGTCGGGATGCACCGCTACCCAACCGCCCAACATACCAATTTGTACGAATCCGAAGACCTACTAGAAGTAGTTCGCCACCAGAAATCCCAGCCCGATAACCGCATATTGCCGCAGCAATTGGAGGCCGTAGAACGTGTACTCACAGCCCACCAATACAAACTGGCTGACGTGCTTACGCCGAGGGCAGAAGTAAAAACCATTAGCGATACCGATACTATCGGCCTAGTGCTCATAGATGAATTACACAAAAGCGGCCAGACCATATTTCCGGTTGTTAAGTCAGGCACCGACAAGATAGTCGGCGCCTTATACCTCGATGACCTCAACCTAAAGACCGAAGGTAGCGTACGAGACTATATGCAGCACGATGTGCGGTATTTGCACGAAGACGACTCCTTGCAGCAGGCACTTCACGCATTCTTCAAAACTAGGCACCAACTGTTTGTCGTAGTTAACAGCTTCGAAGAGTACTTAGGCATAATAACGCTTGAGCATGTTGTGAAGCAGTTGACCGGCGAAGCGCACGACGACAACTTTGACCAACACCACGACATGGCGGCTGTAGCCAACAAGCACGCCCACGATGACGATGAGCCAAAAGTAGAAGATGTTGAGCTGGAGCCGGACGAGGTAGCCGTGCCTGAATCCGACGACGAAGCAACCGGTGAACAGGAAGACCCAGACTTTACAGAAGTAACCGAACTGGACGGACCCGCGGATGTAGGCATTCCGGAAACTGAAGTTGTTACTACCAACGAAGCGGAAGAACCGGATGCCGACGAGCCAGCCGACGATGATGCTGCCGAAGAACCAGTAGACCCAGACGCTTTAGCCGCACTGGATTTGCCAGATGAAGATGACCACGAAACCTTTACTGAAGGCAGCCACGTAACGTTCAAAAAAGACAAAAAGCCTAAGGCTGAGTAGTCAGCTGGAAGTAGTTGCCGTCCGGGTCTTCGAACGTTGCAATCCACATATCAGCGTTCTCGTCCGGCCGGTACGGTTCCTGAACCATCGTTACGCCAGCATCTTGCAGCCGCTTAGTTTCGGCAGTAACATCACTTACCTGGAACCCTAGCAGGATACGCCCCGGTTGGTTGTTCTTGCCCGATACTTCGCTGTGCGGACCCACAAACACCAGGCCGCTGCCTACGTTAAACCCTTGGAATTCGCCACCTTGCCAGTCAGGCGCCTTACCAAAGACTTTTCTATAAAACTCTACTAAAGCGTTTGGGTTTTCTGAACCGATAATTACAGAATTAAAATCCATAACCCCTCCTTTGTTAGTGCTTACAGTATAGTCCTGCTGCCGTCATAAATAAGTGCAATTCATCACCCCGCTTTTGGTTACTTCTGACATTCATTGTTACTATGCTTCTATGAAGAAACCAAAAGCAGAGGGCAGCTCTTCCTCGGATATCGAGCAGGGCATCATTGGCTTACTGCAGTCTGTCAAAGCAGCTCATGAACAAGAAATTACCGATCGACTGCGCGTAGACATTGAACGGGATAACCGGTTTCAGGAAGCGGCAAGCTATCCAGTCATATTAGCTGAGGATACGATACGATTAGCGGAGCGTATGATGTACCTTGCAAAGCACAGACGGGTTGCACGTCGACTTGGGAAACAAATGATTGAGCCTATGTACCGCTCTAGTGAGATTAAGGTGCTACACGGGCCCCAGAAAGATGCCAATCAACGAGCCAGCATACAACGGCAAGCCGTCCACTATTGGAACAATCGCCGAAAACAAAATGGTACAATACTTATTACTCCACTTCTTTTTGTGAGTGAACCAGAATATGTGTATGACAACGAGAAACCAACTGAAGGGGCACTAATTAGGCATGGCTGGTGCTTCACTATGCATGCGTTCGGTGGCCAGACGCCGGCGCAGCACACACCACATTCCATGACTATTGCCAGCCGCTTCGTAGATACTGTTACTGGCAAATCTACTAACAATAATGCATATCACATCGCCTTAGAAGAGCACCAAGGACTTACAATAGCTAACCTCTACGCCAACCCAGGGAGTGGCCTGATGCCGGCCAAATGGTTCGAAGAGTTGCCTGCAGAAGAATATCTTTTACCGCTTGGCTTAATTCGAGGTGCATTAAGTGAGCTCGGAGTAAAACCGCTGGGGTGAATCGTTTGAAGGTGCTAGAATAACACCGATGGATAGAATACTTTCAAGTGACGTCAAAAGTCACGTTGGCAGCACTGTGCATATAGAGGGCTGGCTGCATAAAAAGCGCATGCTAGGCGGGCTAACTTTTATAAATGTCCGTGACCGTAGGGGCTTGGTGCAGGTGGTATTGCAGGATAAGGACGAAGTAGAAAAGCTGCGAGGCATGCAGATAGGCACGGTGCTGGCTGTTGACGGCACTGTTAAGGACGAACCGCGGGCGCCGGGCGGGGCAGAACTGCACGATGCCAAATTGGAAGTGCTGGTACCGGTAACCGACGAGCCGCCGATAGAAATTGATAAACCTATACAGCACAAGGCCGAAAACCTGGACACGCTGTTTGAATACCGCGTGCTCAACGTGCGTAACCTGCAGGAGCAAAAGATATTTAAGCTGCGGAGCCAGCTTACCCGCTACATCCGCGAGTTCCTGGACCAACATGAGTTTGTAGAGATTGACACGCCCAAGTTCCTAGCTGGAGCCACCGAAGGCGGCGCGGAAGTATTTAAGCTAGACTACTTTGGCAAGGAAGCCACACTGGCCCAGAGCCCGCAGTTTTACAAGCAAATAATGGTCGGCGCTTACGAGCGGGTTTACGAAATAGGCCACAGTTACCGCGCTGAACCCAGCGCAACCACTCGCCACCTCACCGAACTGACCATGCTGGATATAGAGATGGGCTTTGTGAGCGGGCACGATGAAGTGCTCGACATGGTGGGCGACATGACGCAGTACGCGCTCAAAAAAGTGTACGAAGAGCACGGCGATACGCTAAAGAGCCTGAATGCGCCGGAGCTCAAGCTGCCGGAGGGCGGTAAAATACCGCGCTTTACCATTGCCCAAATACACGACATGTACACCAAGGCTACCGGCACGGACACTACCAAGGAAAAAGACCTTACGCCGGATGAAGAGCGCTTTATAAGCGAGCATGCCCTAAAGGAGCTTGGCTCCGACCTAGTGTTCGCCACAGAGTTCCCCATAGAAGCGGCCAAGTTCTACCACAAGGTTGACACGGAAAAGGGCATAACCATGTGGGCCGACCTCCTATTCCGCGGCCTAGAGCTTGCTACCTGCCCGCTGCGCGAAAACAACTACCAAAAAATGGTAGAACAAATGACCAAAGCCGGGCTAGATGTAAACCACGAAGGTTTCAAGTACTACCTGCAAGCCTTTAAGTACGGTCTACCGCAACACGGCGGTTGCGGCTTTGGCATAGACCGCCTGGTTGAAAAGACTATAGGCCTAGCTAACGTCAAGGAAGCCACCCTCTTCCCCCGCGACATCAACCGCCTAACCCCCTAAGGAGAACAAATGGACAAGAACAGTGAAGATAAGCAGCAAGTTAACTTCAACATAGACCCAAACAAAACGCCGGTGTTCTTTACGGACGGCTACCTCATAAGTTCTAACGAGCAGGCTGTGACATTCAGCTTTTCACAGGCATTTGCAGATGGGCAACAGCAAAACATAGTTGCCCGCGTAGCTATGCCGCTCCCGCAAGCCAAAGCTTTCCTAGCTACCCTAAACGACCACCTGGAAAAATTCGAACGCTAACTAAAACAGCACGGCGAGTTGGTTCACCGTGCTGTTTGTAGCGGTTATTTGCCCCAGCCGAAGGCTTGGGCGAGTAGCCAGATGGTGAAGGCTACGCTTATAAAAAATAAGCCTAGGCCTACCGGGCTACCCCAGCTGAACCACGAACCCCACGCCCGCCAGTGCTTCATGTGGTCTTCGTAGAACTTGTAGTCATTTTCGTCTACTTTAGCCATTACGAAATCTCCTTTATGTTAATGAAGACCCGCTTGCAAAGTAATATGTCTGGCTTTATTGTTCACTCAAGCGGGAGTGTAAAGCAGTACCGACACCCCTATTAAAGTACGGAAGTTTAGGAAAAACAACCATGAACGGCTAAAATTGTATATGCATTCAGAGGTGACCTCAGTCACTGCTTTAATTGCTAATTGACTATATATAGTTAGGGGTAAGAAAGAGGTTAGTGTGGCAAAACAGCCTAATATAACCGATACCAAAGCAAAACTGCTGCCGCGGATAAGCCTGCTCTTTTTTGGCCGGCCGCTAGTTACTTTGCTGCTCTGGGTGCTACTGATAAGTTTCGGTATAGCTAGCTACACGACATTTATGAAGCGGGCAGAGTTCCCGGCCGTGAATATCCCGGTGGCTGTAATGACAGGCAACTACTTGGCGAATGACCCCACCAAAGTGGATAGCCAGGTGGCAAAGCCCATAGTAGATGCCGCCCTCAAAGACCCAAATGCAAAGCTCGTACAGTCCCGCAGTTTCGACAATTTCTTTAGCGTTGCCGTGCAGTACCAAGAGGGCACGGACAGCCATGCTGCTACAAACAACATTAAAAAACAGCTGGCCGCCACGCACGTATTACCTCCCGGCGTTCAGGTAAAGTACAACGTACCGTATTTTGGGGTGACCGGTGGCGATATCCAGCCGGTAGATTTAGCAGTCTCGTTTTATGCAAATGGTGCCGATGTGTCGACCGAGCAGCTAGCTAAGCAGGCTCAGCTCGCAGCCGACTACTTAAATAAGCAGCACTTACCTCTCGTAAAGAATGTATTTGTAAAGAACCCGTTTGAACAGGTGGCAAACCCGGCTACCGGGCAGGCGACAACCGTTCAAAAAAGCTTTGACCGTTTTGGTGAGCGCAAAGACGGCCAGAACCAATTCCATAACTCGGTGCTTATAGCCGTTGCAGGTGTAAAAAACGTTGACGCGCTAAAGATAGACAAACAGGTGCAGAGCGTACTCCCAGGCCTATTGAAGCAGCCAGAGTTCAAAGGTTACGGTGCGACCATAAGTGCTAGCTATGCCCCGGGCATACACCAGGAGATCAGCGAACTGCAACGGGTATTGCTGGAAGGCCTTATCGCGGTGCTGGTAATAGGCTCTATTATCATTGCCCTGCGTGCCTCATTGATTACGGTCATATCAATGGTTACGGTGATAGCTATAACTATTGGCGTTCTGTATGTGCTGGGCTACACGCTCAATGTCATTACGTTGTTTGCACTGATACTTGGGTTGTCGCTGATAGTTGACGATACCATCATCATGGTCGAAGCAATAGATGCTGCCCGGCGCAACGCCACGAGCCCGCGGCAAGCAATAAGTCAAGCTACCAGGAAGATAAGCCTTGCTATGCTGGCGGCAACTACGACTGCAGCACTGAGTTTTGCACCGTTTTTGTTCGTGAGTGGTGTGCTTGGCGACATCATCCGGCCCTTACCGGTAACAATTATTACCGCCTTGCTTGTTAGCTTTGCAGTTGCCTTGGTTTTCATACCATTGTTTGCACGGGTACTGTTACTTGGCAAGAAGCAGTTAGGTGAAAAGGGCGTGCGCGAAGTAGCTGCTAACGTAGAAGCTACAATCGCCCGTGGCATAACCAAGCCGATGCGCTGGGCGCAGCACTCCCGCCCACGATTATTTAGTGTGGGCATTTCGGCGGTGCTTATAGGTTTCGCGTTTATTTTTGCAGGCGGTATGATTGCCAGCAAAGTAGTATTCAACATATTCCCGCCCACCAAAGACACCAACCAACTGAGCTACCAAATAAACTTTAAGCCGGGCACGGATATTAAACAGGCCGAAGCTATAAGCGCACAGGCCGACAACTTGGTTGGCCGACAACTTGGAACGAACTTCGTATACACCTCCTATTACGACATGGGGTCGACAGCTTCTGCCACTGCGTTTACGGAAATCATAGATTACAAAGACCGTGCAGTAACGTCGCCGCAACTGGTTAAACAGCTACAGCATGCCTTTGACACTGACTTTCCGTCTGCCCAAGTAGTAGTAAGCCAGGTAGATGTAGGGCCGCCGTCAGCCGCGTTTGAAATCGATATAAGAGCGGGTACAAACCGCACTGCAGCGTATAAGCTCGCAAACGATATTGCAGCCTATATGCGCACAGCAGAGCTCAAGCGCCCAAGCGGCAAAGTTGCCCACTACACTAACCCGACGGTTTCTAACCCGAGCCAAATACTCCGCAACAAAGAAGGTGAAATCGTTACTGTGTCGGCAGGGTTTGATGGCAATGACACCACGACACTCGTTACGTTAGCGCAGAAGGATTTCGAAAAGCACTTTCCAGCAAGCAAGCTCCAGAGTTACGGCCTGCCGGCTGATGTAGCCAAAGTTAACCTTGGCCAGGAATCCGAAAACCAAAACTCCTTCAAAACACTTGTTATTGCCTTGCCATTCCTGCTCTTAGCCATTTACCTATTACTTAGCTTGCAGTTCCGCTCGTTGTTGCAGCCGATGCTCATATTCATGGCCGTACCGTTTAGCATATTTGGTGTGATGCTCGGTTTATTCCTTACCGACAACCCCATTAGCTTCTTCTCTATGCTTGGCTTCTTTGCACTCATTGGCCTGAGCATTAAGAACACCATTTTGGTTGTCGACTACGCCAACCAAGCGCGACGGGCGGGTCTGGGACCGGTGGATGCTACTATTGCCAGTCTGGGTGAGCGTTTCCGTCCGCTTATTGCAACCAGCTTAACGGCGGTGGTAGCACTTATACCTCTAGCTGTAACCAGCCCATTCTGGCAGGGTTTAGCCGTGGTACTAATATTTGGTCTGTTATCGAGCACCACACTAGTAATATTAGTCTTTCCTTACTATTACCTTGGCGGGGAATACTTAAGACTCAAAATTTCCCGCAGAGGTTTCTTTACATGGCTGCTCGGCAATGTGGCGGTCGTAGCTATAGTTAGCTTGCTAACCCATAACGGCCGCTTAGCGTTCCTGTTCTTTGTAGTGGCCAACTGCGCCGCTATTTACCAAAACCGCCGTAAGAAACTTGCCCGAAGCGCTTAAGCCGGCGTATTGTCTAGGTTTTGCCAGATGTACCAGCTGGCGATACTTTCGTAGGGCGCCCAATGGTACTTTTTGGCTACTGCCCGGATTTCATCTGGCGTGGGAATATCTTTGAAACCGTAAAGCTGCCGTATGCTGTTACGGATGCCTAGGTCGCCTACCGGCAACACATCCAACCGCCCCATGCAGAACATCAGGAACATATGCACGGTCCATTCGCCGATGCCCTTTACGTCTATAAGTTCCTTCATGATCTCGTCGTTGGATAGGGAGTCGAACTTATCGAAACTAACCTTGCCGCTTGCTATGTGCGCTGCAAGGTCGCGGATATAGTTAGCCTTTGGGCGGCTGAGGCCGACTGCGCGCAGTTCCTCTACGTCTTTTTGCAGTATTTGCTGGGGCGAGGGGACTTCGGACCCAAAGAGCTCCTGGAAGCGCTGTTCTATACTGCGCGCTGCCTTTACACTAAGCTGTTGGCTGATGATGCTATCTACCAACTCCCAGTAATAATCCTGGTGGGGCCGGAACGTAGCCGGGCCAACCCGTTGGATAATTGGCAGTAGTATGGGGTCATTCCTTCCCAAATATTCAGCGGCTTCTTTTGCTTTGGCACTGGTTATGACAGTGTGCATAGTGTTAATTTTATCAATACGCAGGTGTGATTTGTCTAACAGTAAGCGGTTTAGGTGCTGTGATAACGTTGTGTGCATGGTAATACTAGATGTGAGGTCAAAAGAAGAATACGAACGCAGCCACATAAAAGCTGCCAAATGGTTTGACGTTGAGCGGATAATCCACGGCGAAATGCCTACAGCGAAGAAAGATGAAGAAATAATGCTGTACTGCAGGACTGGTGCCCGCTCCACGGCAGCCATGTACAAAATGCGCGCGGCCGGGTTCCGTAATGTATCCAATGGTGGTGGCTTGGCTGACATGGCAGCCAAGGGCTATCCAGTTGAGTACTGAACGACGGCACTGCTACAATGAGGGTAATGCTTAGTTGGCTGTTAGTCGCGAATGCCATTGCCATACTTGTTGTAATGACAGGCGCTTTCTTAGTCGCTAAAAAACGCCAACGTCTTGATACTGTAGACAGTGCTTGGGGGATGGCGTTTGCAGTGGCGGCTGCAGTAAGTGCCGGCTATGAATTTAACCTGCGCACCGTACTACTGCTAGTACTGGTAGATATATGGGCGGTGCGGCTGACCGCGCACTTATTGGACCGCTCCCGGCACAGCAAGGAAGACCCGCGCTACAAGGAGTTAAGCAAAAAGTGGAAAGGCAACTTCTGGCTACGGGCGTACTTTTCCATATTCGTTGTCCAGGGTGTGTTGGTGTGGATAATAAGCCTGCCGGTGGCTATGGCAGTGGGCAAAAGTACCGGCTCTGCCGCGCTGTTTACCATACTTGGGGTAGCAGTGTGGCTGAAGGGCTTTGTTATAGAAGCCCTAGCTGACAGGCAGCTGGCTTTGTTTAGAAAAGGTGGTAAAAACAAGAACGAAGTACTGCAAACCGGGCTGTGGCGCTACAGCCGCCACCCTAACTATTACGGCGAAATTACGCAGTGGTTCGGTATTGGCCTAATTGCATGTGCCGCCCACAATGGCTGGGTTGGGTTAGCTGGACCACTAGTGCTAACACTAACGATTATCTTTATATCGGGCATACCACCAATAGAAAAGCGGCGAGCCGCCGACCTAAAATACCAAGAGTATAAGCGCCAGACAAGCGTCCTCATCCCCTGGCGACCTAAGCAGTAGCATTTTGGCCCAACGGCTGTTATAGTCGATACATGGAACAGTTAGACGCAGCTAACAACCCTCTTCATAAAATCTTTGAGCGAGCAGTTGCCCTACGGCAGGAGATTACTGGCCAGCGCTACTTTCCGGTAGTGGTCCAGTACATAGCCGAAGAAATAGGTGGGGGCTACGCTTTGACAGGCCAAGAAAGGGCAGCCATACAGGCGGGTATACTAGCAGCTCAGGCAGGCACATATAGTGCCGCATTTGCAATCCCAATACCTCAAGAACAGGCTACAGCTGCCTTGCCCCTGGTAGAGGCTCTTCCTGGGCGCCAGGCGAGTCGAGCAAGTCGTTTCTTCCGGCTGCAGAGAGTTCTTCGACGAACACATGTGCTGCATGAAGCATAACATGGGCCATTCTGTCAGTATTACCTGCCTGCAATAACCTAGCTTCTCTGCTCAAGAGGGGCAGTTCTCGGGCTAGCATGGCCATTTCCTTGCGGCGGTCGTCGCGCACACGCCGCTTTTCTAGGTATCCTTCCCAAGGCATTCTCATGTCTGTTTATTATAAACCCTCCTGAAGCTTGACAAGCTATAACCGCAAGCGCAGAATCAGGACAATAGCTGTTTAAAACATACACTATGAGACAAGAGCAACTCAAAGCGAAAAAACATTACTCTGAACAACCTGAACCGGAGGACCATCCAGGCGTTGCCACAGTGCTAGCTGAACGACGGGCAGAGCGTGAAGAAAGAGTTGTTGGCCTAGATGAGACGAGTGATGCTGCAAACGAACGAATCTTAGACCTCTTAAGAAATTTGGGCAAAATAGCAGCGGCGTAAAATTTACAAATACTTGACCACCGAAGCTCCAATACGGTAAAACTGAATAAGCATACGTTTAAACAAAGAAGGAAGTCATGGGTTTTTACATAGTTACTAAAAAACACATCAGTGCTTTCTTTTTGCATTTGCTGCACCGCACGTAGGAGTTGGTTTATAAAACATCGCGACCTTTGCTAGACTAAAGGCAGGGTAAGCATATGCGTATTAAAAAGAAAAAAGTCGAAGCACCTACACCGGACCAGATACTGGAAGAGCGGGTAGATGCCATGATGGACCCTAAAGGGTCGAGCCCAGAACCGTCGGAATCTGAACCGGAGGCTACCACAGCTGATGACGGTGCACTGCCGCCCTTAGATATATTTGCTGGGGCTACTACAGCCCCGCCTGTACCCAGTGACTTGGCAACCGAAATACCCGAAGAGCCAGAGGATGTTGCAAGCCAAGGTACTAACAAAAGTGCTCCCGCTGGCGATGCCGGCCAGGAAATACCGTCGGAAACGCAACTAGACGATGCGGTCAGCGATGCTGCGGTCGATGACATAGTAGCCCACGAAAGCGATACGGTATTGGCGGCCGAAGATGCAGCCCTAAAAACGCAAACCGTGCATGAGCCCAAACCCAAAAAAATCCACCACCACCCTGTTTTTTGGACATTCATAACGCTGATAGTCCTAGTGGCGATAGCCCTGGCTTTATTGTTGGTTAGCGGTGGTAACTGGCAGTTGCCGGGCCCACTGCAATCTGCCAAGAACGCTCTATCCAAATAATCAACGCTTCTTAGCCAAAGTAATTATGCTCATTTTGCCGTCTGTATGGAGGCTGGCCCGCCAGGCCCTGTTAGTGAGCTTGTAGGCATTGCCCAGCCTTATTTTATTCACCCTTGCTACTACACCTTCTGCTTTTAGCTGCGAGATTATGAGCTCGCGCTCGGCATTTGTGTCCGGGTGTACCATGTGGGTAAGTTGGAGGTTGTGGCGTATGGGCGCTATGCCGACATCGAGTGAAGCGGCGCCTACCCATAGCAGGTTTTCCTTTTCCAGAAGTGCCCGGCGGTGGTGCCAGTGTATGCTTTTTACATCTAGCCGCTTTTTGCTTTTGTAGGTCGTGGCCCAGAAACGTACATGGTGCCGGCTGCCAGCCGCCCCCTCAATAGGTATTTCAAAGGCTACGTCTTGCTTGCGGCCGAAAAGGTACAGGCTGCTAACGGGCGCATTAGGGTAAGACCAGCCGAATATGATACTGAGCAGGTGGCGGGGAAGGTGCTTAATTGTATGCGGGTCCGCTACGTACCACCCGGCTTGTTCCATAATGGCGGTAAGCTCTTGTTTGCTGCCTATAATGCCGATGTTTACGGGGTCAGAGGCAAAACCGTCCGGCGTGACACAGTAGAGCGGCAGGTGCTTGGGCGGCCGCACTATGCGGAACAGGCGTATGAGTGCAGGTATGAGTACGTAGGCACCCACTATATAAGTCAGCAGAACCGCAAGAACGTCGGGCACGCGTTTATCGAAAACAGGGAACACATCTCGCACTGAAAAATATGCGATTACAAGCCCTGGGAGCAGTACGGCGAAGCGTTTTACTAGCCGCCAAATAAGGTCAAACATGCTGTTACGTCTATAATACACCAGAGATGAGGCTTGCTGACATACAGAAAAGACAATTCCTAACTGCGATATACGATTATTACGAAGTGTATGGCCGGCACAGCCTGCCATGGCGCCAGCCGGAGCCTAATGGTACCTTTAGCCCTTTTAAAGTTTTGGTATCTGAAATAATGCTACAACAGACACAAGTAGCCAGGGTTATCCCGAAGTACGCAGAGTTCCTTGGGCAGTACCCAAGTATTGAAGCATTGGCAGTGGCAGAACTGAGCGATGTGCTGCGTGTGTGGAGCGGGCTAGGGTATAACCGTCGGGCAAAGTACTTGCACCAAACCTCAAAAGCTCTGCACCAGATGGAAGATATGCCCAAAGATATTGGTGAACTTGTTAAGTTACCCGGTGTAGGGAAGAATACTGCAGGGGCTATACTCGCATACAGCTATAATCAACCTGCCCTATTTATAGAAACCAATATACGGACCGTCTACATACACCATTTCTTTAGGGGACAAAGTGCTGTATCTGATAACGACGTCTTGGCTTTGGTTGGGCAGACGCTGGATACAGCTAACTCCCGGGAGTTTTATTGGGCGCTTATGGATTACGGCAGTTTTCTTAAGCAGACACATGGCAACCTTAACAAGCTAAGTAAATCATATACTCAACAAACTAGGTTTGTAGGGTCGTTGCGCCAAGTTCGTGGTGAAGTATTGCGACAGTTAGCGGCTGGCCCACTGGCAACGCCAAAGTTAAAAGACACTATAACCGACAGCCGTTTACCGCAAGTATTGGCAACGTTGTTGCAGGAAGGCTTGATAAGTAAAGAGGGCGGCACGTACCGTTTGTGACATGCTACAATAAACCGTAAGCGATATGAACACAGATATACAGCCACCACAACCACAAGCCGATACGCAGCCTCCTGCCCCTGTACCTACAGAACAGCCGCCAGCAGAGACTAACCCTGTGGCTGCCCCACCGGTGCTAGAAGAACAGCCGGCAGAGCCAGTACAAAAAACCAAAGAAGCGGAACGGATAACACCGCCCAAACCCAAGCAGCCAGGTAGCGGTGTGGGAGTAGCCATTGCTGCCACCGTCATAATTGTGCTAGGATTAGCGGCGCTGGCGACTTACGCCTACCTAAAAACTCGTTAACTATTACGGAGTGCCGTATGCAAACTTATGCAGAGGCCGCGGCTATACTGCTGCAGCCCAATGGTGTGGGAATAGTACCAACAGACACTGTCTATGGCCTGGTCGCCCGTGCTAGCGACGAGCAGGCGGTAAAGCGCCTGTACGACCTAAAAGGCCGCGAGGGCAAGCCAGGCACCATAATAGCAGCAAACATAGACCAGCTTGCCCACTTGGGCATTAAGGCACGCTACTTGCGAGCGGTAGCCGAGTATTGGCCAGGTGCCATAAGTATAGTTATCCCCTGCGGACCGGAACTGCACTACCTACACGAGGGTACAAACAGTTTGGCAGTCCGGCTGCCAGATGACGCAGCTGTACAAAAGCTGCTAGCACAAACCGGACCATTGCTAACCAGCAGTGCTAACCACCCGGGCGAACCAACCGCCACAACAATAACCGAGGCCGAAGGTTACTTTGGCAATAAGGTAGACTTTTATGTAGACGGCGGCGACCTCACAGGCAGGCAGCCCTCCACAATCGTACGGGTTGTGGACGATGCCATAGAAGTCCTGCGCCAGGGCGCAGTCCAAATAGAAAATAACGGAGTAAAACGCGATGACATTTAGCGAGTACCAAAAGAAAGCCATAACAACCGCCCATATTGCCTACGACGACCCGCTTATGCAAAACAGCGTGTGGGTCATGGGCATAGCCGGCGAAGCGGGCGAGATAGTGGAAAAGTGGAAGAAAGCCGTTGCCTACCGGGGCGGCGAGTTCGGCGACGAAGAGTTTGCCGACTTCAAAAAGGAGTTTGCAGACGTCATATGGTACATAGCTGTACTGGCCGAAAGCTTAGGGCTAAGCCTAGACGAAATAATGGAGCAAAATGTAGCCAAACTAGCCGACCGCAAGAAACGCGATGTCATCCGCGGCTCCGGCGACAACCGCTAAATACTCTGTAGGAAGTCTTTGATAGCGACCCTGGTGTCGTTGACATCTGTGTATTCGTAAACAATTACGTTAGGGCTACCGGCAATCATTGATGACAACTTTCGCTCCGGCTGAGGGTAATACAAGGCTAGTACGGGCTTTTCCCAGGTATGAGCTATTGCTATTTCGTATCCGACACCTAGACTGGGTTGGCTAACCTCGGCTATTATTCCGTCTGCTTCGCGTAGCCAGTTCAAGTCCCATTCCCAAATTTCTGGTGCGCTCATTCCGTGTTTCATGCCAATCCCCGTTGCAGCGTTAACGCTTTTGTCGGCAAACGCTTCGCTGAGTACATGCATGCCGTGGTCGTGGATGATATCCACGATATCCTGGTAGCGGTGCGCGTGGTCGCGGCCTCCTGTTATAGAGCAGGCAAAATAGACCTTTTTCATGCTGTGAATTCCTTGCGGAGCCATTCGTCTAGGGAATTACCGCCTCCTCCGCCCATGCCAATTACCAGGTCGCCTTCGTTTAGGTGGTGCTGGATTTTGTGCTTCAAGTTTTCATCCATGTCTGCCGGCATGGCCATGTGCGGGTCGGCCAGATGATTTATGAGTTCCTCGGGCGAGATTATGCGTTGGTTTGGGTCTTCGCGGGCCAAGTAGCTCGGTACCCAGTAGATTTTGTCGGCGCCGCTAAAGCAGTCTTTGTAATCGTCCAGCATGTAGTGCTGGCGACGGTTGGTCAGCGGTTCGTACACTACTACCACCTTTTGGCCTTTGTCGGCTGCCATTTCGGTGGCCACACTCATGGCTCCGCGGATTTTTTCGGGCGTATGGGCATAGTCGGTGTACAGGTTGGTTGCCAACTGCTCCATGCGCCGGGAAAGGCCGGGAAAGTCTGATAAGTGGCCCAGGAGCTTGTCGAGCGGTTGGCCGGTAATGCGCTGAACTGCTTGGGCTACCAGCCATGCGTCGAGGCGGTTATATAATCCCAGCAGACGGATATTTTTGATGCGCCTGTCGGAGCTATCCAGTACGGTTGTAACATCGTTATCTTCTAAACCAAGGTAGTCAGCGTCTTCCTGCCAAACGTAAGTGTGTTGGCTCTGGCTTATGAACTCGCGGAAGGCTTCCTGGTAGTCTTCGCGGGTGGGGAAAACCTCGTGATGGTCCCAGCTAACACCAGTTATAAGGCTCATATGTGGCTCAAAGGCCAAGAAGTTGCGGTCAAACTCATCTGCTTCATACACAAAGTACTCGCTTTCGGTTTCGTACTGGCCCATTTCGCCGAACGGTATCTTGGCACCTACAGAATAGCTAAGGGGCAGGCCAAGCTGCTTAAAGAGCCATGTCGCCATAGCGGTGGTGGTGGTTTTGCCGTGTGTGCCAGCAATAGCTATAAGCTTAAGGCCTTTTTCTTGCAATATCAGGTTCAGCAGCTCATCGCGCTTACTGGTTTTTATGCCGAAGTCGGTACAAAACTGCAGCTCTGGCGCGTCCGGGTTTTCGAGCGGCAGGGCTGAGGTGTACACAAACCAATCTATGGGCTTGTCGTCGTGTACGGCCGCTATAGCTTGGCGATCTTGGCCTATGTGGATGTTAGTAATGCCGTGCTTGCGCAGGTACTGGATGTACTGGCTATCTTGTTTGTCAGAGCCGGAAACTTCAAAACCTGCTTGTTTAGCTATAAGTGCCAGTGGGCCGATGGCTGTACCGCCAATGCCTGAAAAGTAGACATGCATACGTACAAGTATTAAGGAACAAGGGGTAAGAAACAAGAGTCGGTTACTTTTTTAGGCGTCGGACAACAAGGAGGACGAGCCCCCAGGCAAAGGCCAAGCCGCTTACAAGCATGCTCCAGCCGGCCAGGTCTGGTGACCACCGCGGCGATATAAAATTGAACTTATATAGGCTGTCCTGTATGGTGGGCAACTTAACCCCGTGGCTTTGGACGTACTGTTCAATACACGGGACGCGGTTATGTCCCGAAAAGTCGACTGAGTTTTGCTGCTCGCAATAATGCTGGGCATCGGTATATATTTGGCTGTTCTGTTGCTGTAGGGCTGCCCCGCGAGCTTGTACGAGCCGGTCATAGGTGCCTTGCAACTGTATAGGCGGGTACACGCCGCTATTGCCCGTGGAAAGGTTGGTATTCATATGGCTTACGACGTATTGCTGCAAGTTACGAAGCGCTGTCTGCACGTCGCCGTTGCTTTGGTCTGTCTGGTAAAGCTGCGTACGCAGCTGCAACATATGTTCATTGTTAGCGCGCAGGGCGAATAGGCATATGACACCGCCTACCACCCCAAGTGCTAGTAAGTACAGAGGGTTAACTTTACCCAGGCGTTTCCAGGCGTGGCGCGCATAGTTGCTCATCTTGCTTAAGATTATAAGCTGTTTTCGCTCCTAACTACAGATATAAAAACACCCGGCGTTGTTATCCGGGTGTTTTTAAGTGATAGCTACGCCTTATGGCTTAGTGCTAGTAGTGTTGCTAGTGCTGGTGTTGCTGGAACCTTGCACAGCGTTAGTGTTAGTCGTGGTGTTGGTCGACTGGCTTTGGTCTGCACACTTCTGGCCATTCGGGTTGTCCTTAACAAACTTGGCTACTGCTTGGGCGACCTGGCCACTGTCTTGCAGGTTTTCCCAGAAGGTAACCTGGTCGCGGTTGATGACCATGCGGTCATAAGGCGAGTGGAGTTCACAACCAAGCTTGACTAGTGAAACGCTAGTGTTGGCGCTGCTGGAGGTGCCTTGGCTGCCACCGCTGGTTTGCAAGTAGTAAATGTTGTCGAGTACCAAGTACTTGCTGTTGAGGGTCTTAATGTCCCCAAAGTAAACCTGGCCAGTGTTAAGGAACACTGCTTGAAGCTTCTTGGAATCTACGTAGCTGCCTTCTGCCTTTTGGCCACCGAAGCTAAATGCTAATAATGCGGCTACGACTAATACAACGACCGCTAAGAAAAGCGCTGCCGTGCCCCAACGGGCCCATTTGCCGCCGCCGGTTACTTTAGTTTTTTTGCTTGCAGCCCCGCCAAATGGCGCACCAGATGGAGCTGGTGCTGGCTGTGAAGCGCGTGAATTGAAATCCATTGGTTATTACTCCACCTTTAAACTTTTTATGGTTACCGCCATAGTGTAATACAACCCTGAGCAATAGTGCAACACCGAGTTCTACACAGACGCCCAGATTGGAAAATAACAGTAGGGACAACCGTCTTAAAGTGATGATAAGGGTTGACAAATAAAATACCTCAAGAGTATGTTAGGGGTACACTACTAACTATAAGAGAGGGAGAAGTCAGAAATGGCATACAAGCACACAAACTCCAAGGGTGTAACTTACTACTTAAACTCAAAGAAGGTTACACTTCGCGGTGGCAAAGAGCAGACTATTTACTACTTCAGCAAGGACCAGCGCCCAGAAGGTACTGACCTTCCTGCAGGTTTTAGCGTTAACGAAAACCCACGCAACGGCTTCCTTACCGTTAAGCGCGGCTAAGTAGGCGGCTTTTGTATAGGGCGCATTTTGCCCGGTAGCCTCCGTTCCGATGCTCACGTACGTTAAGTACGCTACGCTTCGGTACTCAACTACCAACCAAACTGCACTCCTACATAAAACCCTTACACATAACAGAAAATCAAATTAGGCACCCGGCCATGCGCCGGGTGTTTTTTATTGTCGTTTTTCTATACAATGGAACAGATGAGCGAAGCTATCTTGAGAGTGAAAAACCTGAAAAAGGTATATGGTGGCAAGCCAGCCGTTGATAACATATCTTTCGAGGTCAAAAAGGGCGAGATATTCGGTATATTAGGGCCGAACGGGGCGGGTAAGACCACCACATTGGAAATGATAGAAACAATGCGCGAAATAGATGGCGGCAGCATAACTGTTGACGGCCTAGATGTGGCCGGCAGCCCCGATGAGGTCAAGCAGATTATAGGTGTTCAGCCACAAAGCCCAGCATTCCAGGATAAGACCAAGCTGGTTGAGATAATAGAGTTATTTGCTGCGGCATATGGCGAAAAAGTCGACCCCATGGAATTTTTGAACGATGTAAAGCTGGCCGAAAAGGCTAATAGTTATGCGGAACAGCTCAGTGGCGGGCAACGCCAGCGCCTGAGCATTGCCGCAGCCCTGGTGCATAGCCCCAAGCTGTTTTTTATGGACGAGCCCACGACCGGCCTTGACCCGCAGGCCCGCCGCAACTTGTGGGACCTAGTAACGCATATTCGCCAAAAGGGCGTCACCGTTATCATGACAACCCACTACATGGACGAAGCAGAAATGCTCTGTGACAGGGTGGCCGTAATGGACAAAGGCAAAATCATAGCCATAGATACCCCGAAGAACCTTATACAGCAGCTTCTAAAGCGTGGCTTCAAAAAGGAGCAGCACGTGGAGCAAGCCAACCTAGAGGACGTGTTTATAGATTTGACTGGCAAAGGGCTAAGGGACTAACTATGCAACACTTAAGCTTCTATCTTGCCGGTGCCGCCGTCATCCTATTAATATTTTTCCGTAGAATATGGCCACGCCTGCGTGCTAAACGACCAGTTGCCGCAAGACGGC
>DASSKV010000025.1:0-3435 GCA_035690125.1 Saccharimonadales bacterium (SeqCode)
CAATGACTTATGAAATCATTGTAGCATAAGCGCTATGTAACAACTGCCGCAAATGTCTCATTTGTCTCACTAACAGATAGAAGGTATTGCATTATGAATCCTATATTTTGGCAACCTACAAACACAATCGGTACTGCTGCAACTATCGATACGGTTTTTGATGATCAGCCGATAAAACTAAATTTCTACTGGTCAGGAGTCGAGCTCGCAGTAGTCCCTAAGACACAGGAGCAGCTCACTGCCCAAATAAACGAATTCCTTGAAGTACACCCTTTAGTAGATCGTCGCGGGCAAAATGTCTTCCACTTACTTCGAAGAGGCAATGATTTTGTGCAAATTGAAACTTCGGATTGGGTGTCACCGGTGCGAACATAGACCGAAAAAACATCTGACCAACATACTCATATGTCACGAATTTGAGTGGTAGTCCAGGATGGTATGGGGACTGCGGATTAGGCTGTACAAAGTACGAAATGGTTCTTGACCGGCATGCTCAGCCATATAAAAATGACCTGCTTTTGTAGGTCATTTTTATATTGTTTGGGACTAGCGGGTTAACAGGACGGTTCGGTCGTTAGTCACAGGCCCCAGCGTTTGCGGGCGCCTGGATTAACGTGCGCTATCCCTCATCCCCAGGTTTGATAGCAAGCTTCAGCTTGCTGGCAAACCTTTTTTGTTGCGAAGGGATTCGAACATGAGCGCCAACGACAAACTGCTTACTGAGTTAGGGCTATATTTTTAACAGCGCCCTGGCGGGCCTTAGCGTACAGTGGTGGCATGAACTATCACACATCACTGTACCAACTAGGCCGTTTTGTCACGCGCCATGGGCAGCGCGAATTGGAGAGGAAGGAAACCAAAGAAGAGCTGCATGATGTTGTAGCAACTGCTCACCAACCGCTTTTTAAGGCGACTACGGTATTCCCGTTCACCCTTTTTCCCGATACCGTAACTATTGACCGGAGTAAACTGACCATTACGCACCGGGAGTTCTTCCAGGTGGCAGACGTTATAAGTATAAAGATAGAGGATATTTTGAACGTTATACCGCACGTCGGCCCGTTCTTTGGCTCTATAGATGTTCATACCCGGTACTTTGACCCCCACAAACCCTACACCGTCCCTTACCTATGGCGCAGCGATGCGCTTAAGATTGAGCGGATAATGCAAGGCTATAGCATCGCTATGGCTAAAGAAATAGATTGTTCCAGCCTAGGCAATAAGGAGCTGGCGACCATGCTCGACAAACTAGGGCGTGGCGCATCCGATATTTAAGCTAGTACGAAGCGAACGCGTTAAACTTGGGGTTCTGGTGGTTGGTGCATACCTTCGGCTTCAGCCTGTTCAGGCTCGGCAGAGGAAGGAGGTGTAGCACCTTCGGGCGGTTGGCCTGGCCGCAAAATGTTGTTGACTATCTGGTCTATCTGGTCGTTAGCTAGGTTCGCCTTTACCGAGTAGCCCGATATACCAAGGTCACGCAGCCCCTGAGGCGCATCAGCCTCATTAAGGTTCGATATAACATAAACAGGAATGTCCTTACCCCAGGTGCTACTGCGCATACGGGTCAGTATCTGGTCGCCAGCAATGTCCGGTACCATAAGATCTAGCAGCACTAGGTTAGGCAGCTCCTTCTGTATAAAGTACAGTCCAGTTATGCCGTTGTAGGCTATGAAGCACGTGTAGCCTAAAGCCTCGAGCCTTGTCTTATATATTTCAGCAAGGGCGCCATTGTCTTCTACAATTACTATTTTCTGGGTTGTTTCTGACTGTTCCATGATAGTTACTACTGTAGACCAAACGTTGTTTTTTTACCATATGCGTTTTGTCACTTACATGAGCCCTGCGTGTTAGGACGCACGGGAGTCCAGAACATCCGCTAGCGGCACGACACTCTCTTCGCCAAGCAGCCCTACCACTAAAGCCGCCGCCCAGCTGAAATTACGCGCGCCTTTTGCCTCACCGGTATCACTATCCCTGTACTCAGGGTGCTGGTTATCGTGTGCTGCCTGTAATACAGCAACTGCCAGCTCATGGGCTTTCTGGTGGGCACGCTCATTTTTCCAGCGCAGTAAACCTCCCCTTACGAGGGTTACCATAGGCGGCCACTGGGCACCTCTCCAAAATTGGTCGGCATCATAACGCTCTGAAGACCGGCTGACGCTTGGCACCAAGTCGCCTCCAAACTGCTCGGGGTCAAGCAACTTTTGCAAAATAGCAGTACGCTGCGCGTCGGTTATATGGCTACTGATAATAGGCAGTATGTCACCAATTTCTTGGCCAGGGGAAAAGCTAACGTTGCCTCGGGCATCAATGCCTCGGAAAGCTTGGGACTCTGGCTGCCAAAATTTTTGCAGGCCTTCGGCTGTGCGCTGCATGGCGTCATGCAGGGGCGGCCCAACTTTCACCCCGGCTACTCCAGCCAGGCGTGTAAGCTCTTCATTTGCGTGGTCTAGAATGGCATTGAATCCGGGGTCAAAGTGCACATACGGGTAGTCTGCCGGTATAGTCCCACCATTACGGTAAATAGCTGGCAAACGAAAAAGCGCTAGCGCTGCGGCCCGCATGACTGTTTCCGTCTCTGAACGCTCGGCTGGGTTAGCGGCTTTATCGGTCCGGTTGCGCTGGAAGATACACTTGCTGAGTCCAGATAGCCATACGCGCTCAAGCATGGTTGGGGGTATGGCATGCAGCAAGTCAACATGCGAAGGGGCGTCATCACGGCCGGTTTCGTGCGGATGTACCACCGCGACTAACCCATCGCCATTTATTTCACGCTTTTCGTACAGCCAGTTGTGGTACTTCATAAGCCTATGTACTGCCTTCTGTGCAAAGTCGTGCCGCTCTGCGTCGGAGCCTAGCCGGTCCATAATCTCTCCAGCAGCAATAGCAGGCATAGGCGGTTGCGTGATGGGGCTTGTTTTTACTACGTTACCGTATGTGTCACGTTGCTTAAACCGTAGGCCATGCCAGTTCCAGTACATGGCGAGCTTGGTCTCCCACGAACCGCCTGACCACATAGCCATGTGGGGCACCAGGCCGTCACTATGCTGGACTGATAGAAAGTTTTCAAACAGCCTACGCGCCTGTGGCAGGTTGTAGGCTGCAATGCCCATAACAGCAAACTGGGTATCCCACTGCCAACCACAAGCCCCGTAATATTCATCGGATGGGACGATATATGGTCCCCGGTTATTGTGTTCCAGCACCGCTACAGCACCATCAAACAGCTGGGTCACTTGCCTGCCATCGGTTTCAGGTTGGGGGGACTGCTCTGGCTGCTGTAACGGCTGTAACATTACCATAAGCATAGCAAACAATTAGGTATGGTACTTTGACATCGTACTTGCAGTATTATGGGAATATGAAACGTCTACTTTTAGTAATAGATTTACAACAGGGCTGGCGTCATAAAGATGCTACTGAGACAGCCATGCT
>DASSKV010000026.1:0-3498 GCA_035690125.1 Saccharimonadales bacterium (SeqCode)
CAGATAGCGTACAGTGGTGAGCAATTGTTGTTCAAGGAGTTCGTACGGTGTTACGAAAACTGGGCACACGGGGGTGGCGGACCGCGTGCCTTCTACTATTAGTTGTACCTATTGCAAGTGCTAGTGCCTTTTGGCAAGGTAATGCGCCGGATATACCATGGGCCAGCCCGAGCGTAATGGCCTTAAAGAGCCTCGGCAAGACGGGCGGTCTGGCACAGAGCGAGGACATATATAACCTTAACTACGACTGCAACCCAGAAACTTACCGTTTAGAAGCCGACCCATTTGGCACCACGCATACCGGCTGTTTTACGCTCACTGCCTTTGGCCAGCTAGACATTGCAAACAACGTAGTACAAGGTTTTGGGTTTTCTGGCTCTATCCCCGTTAAAACGTTCGGCAACCAGGCTATCATAGCCATGCCAAAGGCCGCTTCCATTGCCACCACTAGCGGCACAGTACCTATGGGCTCTTACCTCCACATGTACACATATTTCCCCAGTGCAGTACAAGTACAGTACGACTGGCTGTTCCAGCCGTATTTGCAACTTCCCCAGCAGGCCAACTTAATACTGAGCGACACAAACAACCAGCCAATTATCATCAATGCCCAAACCATAGCTTACTCCGCGAACGGTAGCTGGATGGTAGTAGAGTCGCCCTGGCGCTCGTTCTTCCGCGTTAACACAGCCACTTTGGAAATGGTGCCGTTCGCACCTTCGTGGAGCCCAGTGTTAGATTACGCGCAGCACTATTCGCAGGTTGCTATAACAGACGATGGCCGTTATGTGGCCATTCAAAGCAGCGAATTTGGTAGCTTTAAAGTATATGACCTGGCCACCTGCGCCGGGGAGGTGCAGGCTAGCCTGCAGCCGCTCCAGTGCCAAGCACACGATTACCAAGGCTACATTGCCAACAAGATAGTCGGGTTAAGTACCTTGCGACACCTTCGCTTTGTGGACGATGACCTATTAACCTTCCACGCTATGCGTAGCGACAGCTCCGATGAAACCACCTACGAGCTTGCGCCAAAGGATAAGATAACTAACCTCATCGACTACTTAGCCCTGGGCGACTCTTATAGTTCTGGTGAGGGAGTGTTTGAATACGTAAGCGGCACCGATACTTCAAATAACCTATGCCACCAATCAGCCAAGTCGTATCCTTATTTATTAACTAATGATTTATTTAACAGTGCTGGCGGCCATACCGTAGCATGCTCGGGTGCTGTAACTGATGACATAACTAGCAAGGACATCGCTTACATGGGTCAAGTAAATGACAATATCCGGCGCAAAGATAGAAATAACATCACCCGGATTTTAGCTGATTTCACCCCAGGCTACATTGCACAGCACGAGTTTGCCAAAAAGTACCAGCCTCGCATTATGACAGTAGGTATCGGCGGAAACGACATTGGGTTCGTAGACATACTTGAAGCCTGTATAGAACCCCATGTACGGGGCAACACCTGCTACGGCAGTTACGAAGATAGGCTGGAGTTAGCAGACACTATAGACCGCGCATACCCGAAATGGGTAGATATGTACCGCCAGCTCCAGGCTACCTCGCCAAATACAGCCATATACGCTATAGGCTACCCGCACATCGCACAAGTGGGTGGGGACTGCGCTATAAATGTGCACTTGAATGCGGGCGAGGTCGAGCTGGCGCAGTACCTTATAGACTACTTAAACACGGTTATTAAAAAGGCCGCGACCGACAGCGGGGTTACGTATGTAGATATCAGCCACGCCCTTGACGGACATAAATTATGTGAGGCCACGAACGCTAGTGTGGCCTTGAACGGCCTTACAGCCGGCAATGATGTAGCACACATAGTTGGCAACGAAAGCTACCACCCGAACGCGCTTGGCCACGAACTGATAGAACAGGCCATATTGCAGCAGACCCATAACTTCACTCCCGCCACAGCCAGCAGCTCAGGCACCAGCACCGCCCCTTCCAAAATCAGCTCCGATAACCCACTCCTGAAAGCACCTAAAACAAGCCGGAAAGTCCGCACCACCATTCCTACTAAGTCCACTGCTAGCAAGGTCGTTAAGAAGGGCAGTGCGGTCCACATAAAAATATCTGGGACCTCGCTAAGCCTTAAACCCAGCAGCCCTTTTATCGTGTCACTACAAGGGAGCGGTACAGTATTGGGCACCGTCACGACCGATGGCGATGGTAACGTAGACAGCCAGATTGTCGTGCCTCCAAATACGCCTAGCGGCACAGATATTCTAGACATGACTGGCACCAATCTCGCTAACGAAACCGTCGACCTTACGGAAACCGTAGATGTTGCAGCTTCAGATAACGATGTAGATGGCGATGGTATTGCAGACACTGTTGACTCTTGCCCAACCGTACCAAATAGCGGACAAGATGCCGACCAAGACGGCACAGACGACACCTGCGATAGTACGGTAGTAGCAGCTTCTGCCAATCCATCTTCAAATTCTAGTGGTAGTACTACGCTAACGAGCGGTTCATCCAGCCCAGTTACAGCCGTTAGCGGAAACAGCTCATCACCTACTAGCAACCAGAGCACACTAGTAACCGTTACCGTAACCCGGCAAGGCAACAAAATTATAACTACAGCCGCCAAGCAAAGTGGTACTAACGTAGCAAGCACTTCAAAAACCTCTGCCAGTTCAGTACTCGGTGCTGCCATAAACAGTGGGAGCCCGAAACAAAACCGCCAGAAACCCTCCCAACCCTCCAAACTTTTTAACAAAGATGCATTGAAAGTTATTTATTGGCAGCCATGGGCTATTGATTGCGTATTAATTGGTCTGCTGTTGGTGGCGCTTAATGCTCTGGCCGGACGTTTGTCAGAGCGCCGGCTGTGATGATTACAGGCAAGTGGCGGGAAAGTCGTAAATAGTACATTATGTACAGCTGTTGCTTGTAGGTGTATAAATAAACCAAAGCGTAAGCGGGAGATAAAGATGAGCGTGGCTGCAGAAAAATACACTGAGGCGAATTTGCTTCAGCAAGTTGATGTGATTATCGAGAGAGAGGGCGGCCTCTTAGAGGCGTTTGTGCCTATTGAACTAATTGACCAAGAAGAAGTAGCTTACGATGAGGAGCACGCCCAGGAACTGGCGGCATCAATCAAGAAGCAGTCGGAAAAGCAAAATTCCACAGGACAGCTAAGCGCGGTTTTACTTGCAGAAGTGCCCGGTCTAGATAGATTCGTGATAATCGATGGGTTTCATAGGACGTCCGCGCTTACATCGCTTGGGAAAACGGAAGCGTATGCAACCATAAAGCCGAACTGTACATGGGATGAGGTGGTAGATCTGCGCATAGTAGCCGCCAAGTCACATAAAAGTGTAAAGTTTGCGCGCATTGTTGAATGGGTAGAGGAGGCATGGCAGCGCACTGAATGGTCATCCAAAATTAATTCTTCATCTGCCTTTCAGCTTTACTTTTTACCCAAACAGACAGGGGGAAGGAGCGGGCTAACTCAAGATGAAGCGCAGGCAG
>DASSKV010000027.1:0-3706 GCA_035690125.1 Saccharimonadales bacterium (SeqCode)
CTAAAGCGTCATCTGAGGATAACTTAAGGTTTGAGGAACAGGAAGTCCTGGCCGAAGCCCTGTTCAGCAGTATTGGTGACGGCGCTATAGCGACGGATGAGTTTGGAAAAATCACCCGCATAAACCCAACGGCACTGCGCATCCTCGGCTACACCGAAAAGGAAATGCTCGGGAGTTGGTTCCCCAAAAAAATCGTGGCCCTTACCGAAAACGAAACACCTATAAACCTTATCGACAGGCCGATAACCAAAGCCTTCCTGACAGGACGTACAATTACCCAAAAAACTTACTACCGTAAAAAAAACGGGCAGAAGATACCGGTGGCTGTCACTGTTTCGCCAATTATGCTTACCAACAAGCCGGTTGGGGCGATAGAGGTGTTCCGGGATATAACAATAGAGTACGAGATAGACCGTATGAAGAGTGACTTCATATCGCTGGCATCGCACCAGCTTCGTACGCCCCTATCGGCCATAAAAACCTATTCTCATATGCTGCTTGATGGTTATATGGGTGATATAAATGACGCCCAGCGGAAATCACTGCGTACCATACTGAGTGCCGCCAACCGTATGAATGAGCTCATTAGTACGCTCCTTAACGTAACGCGTATAGAGAGCGGAACCATAACCATCACGCCTAAGACTGTGAATGTCGAGAAGATTGCCGAAGAAGTAAACAAAGAGCACGGCCTGCTGGCTAGCGATAAAAATATCAGCCTATCGGTGGAACGCCATAGTAGGCAACCCTGCCTAGTCAAAACAGATACGCTTATACTTAAGGAAGTCCTATCTAACCTCATTTCAAACGGCATAAAGTACACGCCCGAGGGCGGTTCGGTAGGCGTAGAAATAAAGCCGCGCCGCAGCGACATACTTATAGGCGTGCACGACACAGGCCTGGGCATACCCAAATACTCACAAAACAACGTATTTACTAAGTTTTTCCGGGCGCACAACGTGGTCAAGCAAGAGACAAGCGGCACTGGACTTGGCCTTTACTTAGTTAAAGGTTTGCTAGAAAGTCTCGGCGGCAAAATATGGTTCGAAAGTACCGAAGGCAAAGGGACTTCCTTTTTCTTTACCCTCCCTAAGCACATACAAGCCAGCCCAGCTGCACGCTTACCTGTTGAAGAAGCAATTAACATGTAAAAAATCTTATATGTTACTGCTGTCTTTCATGATACAACTATATAGTTAATGTAATATAAGGGGTCACCCATGGCGAATATCCTGGTAGTAGAAGACGATCGAGACCTGAACAACGCCTACAAGATTATTCTGGAGAGCGAAGGCCACACTGTAGAAGCGGCTTTTAATGGGCAAGAAGCCCTTAAAAAGCTAGAGGGTTTCGAGCCAGACCTTATACTACTGGACTTGCTAATGCCTATAATGGGCGGCTTGGAGTTTTTGCAGCACTATGATCTCGTCAATAAGCATAAGAAAGTCAAGGTACTTATCTTCACGAACATGGAAAATTCCCCTGAGGTAACCGAAGCCTACGACCTCGGCGCCCACCGCTGCATCATCAAGTCTTGGACAGCCCCCCAGAACTTAGCCCGCGTCGTAAGTGACACGTTAGAAAACAAAGCCGTCAGCAGCGCCACCCCCGCCTAACATCTTCATTTATGGAGTAGATTACGCCCATAGTGTTGCACATTTGAGTGCAGTTCGGGATGATGGGCGAGCACCGCCGCACAGCGTACTAAAGGTACGTGAGCAGTGGAGCGCAGCCCAGCGCCCGAAATACGCCAAAGGTGCAGCACAACCTTATAACTTAATCTCGATGTCGGCGATGTATTGGTCGTTAAGCATCCCCGCCAACTTATCCAGCTTAATGCGGTAGGGTGTGTGCTTGCCGTAAGATATTATCCCTAGGTGCTTCAGCTTATTAAGTTCGGTAGCAGCGGTTTCGCGCGTCAGCCCAGTAAGGTTAGCGAAGTCCTGGTGTGTTAGCGATAAGCTTATTTCTACCAATTGTGGCCCAATTTTCTTACCATGGCTGAGTGCCAAGTAGTGCAGGGTATATATAAGCTTGTCGCCAGCACGTGAGTGCTGCAGGGCATTCAGGCGCATCGACTTTCCTAAGTGGTCTATAACGTAGCGCTCAAGCTCTGCGTACATAGCCGCGGGGTTACTACGTATAAAGTCGATATAGTCGTTCGGTGGCACCAAATATACCTCCACATCATCAGTAAAGGCTTCAAAGTAATAGATAGCGCTCGGCATTTTACCGTACATCCACGCGCCGGGAAAAGTGTCATACTGCGAGTAGAAGCCCACTGGCTTCTCATCACCGTTGGCACTGAGGTTGTACGCCTTAACCACACCTTTTTTCATGATGTAGGCCGTACGTGGGGCTTCACCCTGGAAAATAATAATTTCGCCCTTGCGGTAGGTTTTGACAGGGTAGTTGCTTAGAAACTTATCTAATTGTGTTTTGCCGTCATCTGCCATATCACTCAAGTGTACACTGACCCTACGCCCCTGAACAGACCGAAAAAGGGTTGTTTGCACTAGTTGCTCCTATCTTAGCGGCCCTGTTTGGCCGCAAGCTTAGTGTAATAATTCTGCAGTTTTTTGCGGTGGTCGGCCTCGTACTCCTGCACAAGTACTGTTATATCGGTATGTACCATGGTCGCTGCCTCCGCTAATTGCTGCTAGCAGTATAGTTATCTAGGCCCTTAAACTACAGTTAAATTTATTACAATCTGCTTTAGCTTGCTAGGCAACTTTATGACGAGGGAGCACGGTCAGCGCCTACCACGACTATGAAATCAGCATGATAAGAGGTGTAGGGATTAGTTGTGCTAGCGGTGACACCATATATAGTCTGGAGTAGCTGTTTGGTAGCCGGTTTCTTGCCTCCGGTGTTATCTATGACAAGCGTTGTAGCCCGGTTGGTGCCGGCGTCGCCTATCTGCGTCACATTTATATATCGTGCCTGCAGTATTTTTTGCTCGCGTGCCGCCAGGCCATAGCTGTCGGTAGCATTGAGCACCACAACATTAGCCGATTCCTTAACGACCGGGTTGTTAGATGTCAGCCCTCGTAAAAACGCTTGAATTTGGCTGTAATTGTTCAGGCCAGCAGCCGGGATAAGTGCCGATTCACCGTTGAAGCCTTGGTAACTCTGGAGCAGGTTTTTCCCATTAACATCATTAAGGCTTATGGACTTGATACTATTGGTATCGATGTCTTTCGTTACGTCGTACAGCCGACGCATGTCGTTTGCCTTAAAATCAGTTTGGACGTTTTTACCGATAGCATCAAACAGCTGGCCGAGCCGTATCGGGTTGGTTATGACCGATGCGGATTTGACCTTGCTTTTGAGTGCCAAAAGCATCATGCGCTGGTTAGCCGTGCGAGTGAAATCAGACTGTTCGTACCCTATGCTGTAACCGTACTGGGAGGGGTCGCCGCGGGCCCGTGCCAGGTCTAACGCCTGCTGGCCGTTCAGGTGATGCTGGCCATTTCTTAGATTTACGAGGGGTCCATTTGTCTGCCAGTCACGGTTAGGGTCGTACAAACGGCCGTCCGGGCTATTTATGGTTACGTCGATGCCCCCGACAGCATTCACGGCTTGGCGGAAGGCCCCGTAGTCTATGAGTGCGTAGTAATTGATGTTTACACCGAAGTCTTGCTCGACCACTTTCTCTAGCTCACCCATCCCCCCCGAAGGGTAACCGCTTTGGCTAAAATGCTCG
>DASSKV010000028.1:0-3527 GCA_035690125.1 Saccharimonadales bacterium (SeqCode)
AAATCTGTGCTAACCTGGCGCGAATCGTACACAGTGCGCGTGTCGCTTGGCACGGAGAATTGGTTGCACACCAGTTTGGGCATGCCGACCCAAGCAAGCCCCATGAATAGTACGAGCGCAGTGAGTAAGTTCATGACTACGCCGGCGGCCATAATCTTACTCTTTGCCCACAGGCTAGCCGCGCCAAAACTACCGGGTTCGGTATCGGTGTCGTGCTCGCCTTTTAGTTTTACAAAGCCGCCGAGCGGCAAGGCGTTGATACTAAAAATCCAGCCGCCCTTCATTTTTTTCTTGAACAACCTTGGCGGAAAGAATATACCGAACTCTTCGGCTACTACACCGTTACGCCGGGCGACTAAGAAGTGGCCAAGCTCGTGCACGACAACCAAGCCAATAAACAGGATTAACCCCACTACGAGCAATACGACAGACATTACCATTATTATAGCTATAGTTTTCTGAGAACGAAATGAACATAATGCCAAATTTTTTACAGCCGTTGTCAATATTGGCTGCTAATCTAGGGGGATAATTAAATAGGAGGTTTCCCCCGATGGCAGACGTAGTAGAAACCCGCGAACCGGCAGTAGTACGCGAAGAGCGTGTAGAACACGTACACGATGGAGCCCCACGCAGCAACACCGGTACCATCGTTGCAATAATAGTACTGGTACTTTTACTAATTGCCCTCTTTATGTGGCGCCCATGGGCCAGCATGAGTAGCGGCGGTGGCACCAACATAAACGTCACCGCCCCGACTGGCGGCACCACCGGGCGCTAAAGCCCTTATGCTTGCCTCGTAAAGGCTGGCGGGCTTACTATTTTAGGATGCCCTCTTTTGAATACGCTGCGGACAGGAATAGAAATGACCAAGACGGTACCGGGCCAGCGCCAGTAGACGCATTCATTGGACGTGCCGTTGTGAGTCCAAATGTCTTACATGTGGCCCACAATCTACGAACCGCGCAAGATGAGCTTTTAACTATAGTTACGCCGCCTACACCCTCTATTGTTTACTTCCATTCTAGCTGGATACGCAACCTTAAAGAGAAAGGCATGGCCAAGAGCAACCCAAGGCTAGCTAACCCGCCTAACTCACCAGTACCAGAACGGATTTATGCGCCCCAAGACTTGCTAACAGCTATCTCTTCTTCACGAAACATAGACGGCACAATAGCCAACTCACCCATGGAGCTGTCGATAAAAAAGGTGCGGGCCAAACGCGACTTCCGCCGGGATAACAACACCTACAACCTTGCCCTTGTAGCATACGACAAGCCTAACGACTTTTATGACGAAGGCTTCGCCTTGCGCGGTGAAAGTAAAATATTAGGAAAATTGCGCAACTTTAAGCATTCTTTACCAGCTATAGATCCTGACGACCCAATACCAACACATTTTATAAAGCTAGCCGAGATAAGCCTCCCGCAAGTTGACCGCGAAGCTTCAGATGCAATTATCGAGCAGATGCGAAAAGGTGTGTTTGGCTTGGTAGGTGACTTAGTAGAGCTAAGCCCTATCCAGCTCGTTACCTAAACGGTCATTATTTCTTGTTCTTTGGCCTTGGCGGCGTTGTCTATAGCAGCGCGTTGGGCAGCCATAGTGTCGTCTATACGCTTTTCTACGCGCTTTACATCGTCCTCGCTCAGTTGCTTATCTTTCTTGGCTTGCTCGGCTGTCTTAAGTGCTTCATGGCGGGCATTACGCATGCGCACCATAGTGTCCTCTACTTTTTCGCCAATCTGCTTGGCTAGCTCGCGGCGGCGTTCTTCGTTCAATGCTGGTATAGGTACGCGTACCACTCTTCCGTCATCACTAGGGTTCATGCCTAGCGAGGGGTTGTTGCGTATGGCGCTGGCTATGGCCTGCAAGTTGTTGGGGTCAAAAGGTGTTATCTGTAGCAGCTGGCTTTCCGGCGCTGATATAGTAGCAAGCTGGTTGAGCGGCATGGGCGTGCCATATGCCTCAGCCATTACGCCATCCAACATACTAGGGTGCGCCCTGCCCGTCCGCAGCTTGTTCAGCTCGGCCTTAAAGTGCTCTACCGCTTGGGCAAACTTTTTCTCTACTTCGTCGGTAATCTGCGATGGGTTCATATTCTTATTGTAACTTAGATTCCGGCAATCGGTTCACGAAAGTCCTGAACACTATACAATCACCATTGAACTGTCTGCGTACACACTCCTGCACGAACTCCTCAGAGGTGGCTGTTAAAGGCACGGCTTCTTCGCGCGGTTGTATGAATACGAAGTCCCTAGTTTTACCATCAAAGCGCAACCGTTCAACGGTCCGCTGAAGCACCATGCACTGCCCTTGACCAAATTGATGCACATCGCCTTGTAGTTCGCGCAGCGGACAGTCCGTGCACAATCCGGGAAACTTGAGATCGGGCGCTTCCGAACCCATATGTTAGGCTACTTCACCTAAGGCGATTCGTGCAAAACGGCGCACGACGATGTTTTCGCCCAGGCGGGCATTGTGCTCTTTAACGTAGTCGCCAACAGTCTGGTCTGGGTTCTTTACAAAAGGCTGGTCTAGCAAGCACTTTTCGGCAAAGTACTTCTTTACTTGGCCTTCGACAATCTTGGCTACCATGTCAGCGGGCTTGCCCTCTGCCTTTGCTTTTTCGCTGAATTCATCAGTTACCTTCTGCTTGGCATCAGCTGGAATTTCTTCTACGCTTACATATTCCGGGTTGGTTGCAGCTATATGCATGGCAATGTCCTTAACCAAGTCGGTGAAGATTTCGTTGCGGGCCACAAAGTCTGTTTCGCAGTTTACTTCTACCAGTACGCCTATACGGCCGTCGTGGTTATATGTGCCTACAACGCCTTGGCGGGCTTCGCGCTCGCCGCGCTTTTCGGCTTTGGTCATGCCCTTCTTACGCATAGCTCCCAGGGCTTTGTCAAAGTCTCCGCCGGCTTCTTCCAAGGCCGCCTTCGCGTCGGTAAGGCCCACGCCGGTAAGGTCTTTTAAGCGTTTTACATCTGCAATATCTACTGCCATTTCGTCTCCTTCAAGTGGTTAGTTGTTAGTGGATAGTGGTTAGAAAGTGGCTGCAGCGAATGCTACTAACCACTAAAAACTAATCACTAAGCACTCGCTTCTTTTTCGTCTTTGTCAGGTGTGGGTGCGGCCTTGTCCTGCTTGTTCTTGCCGGCATCTATGGCCTGCTTAACGTAGTCGCACATAAGCTGGATGGTCTTTATGGCGTCGTCATTAGCCGGGATTGGGTACTGGACTTGGCTCGGGTCGGCGTTGGTGTCTACCAGGGCTACGATTGGTATGTGTATCTTGTTGGCTTCGCGTACAGCGTTGGCTTCAGCGACTACGTCTACCACGAACACAGCGCCCGGGCGGCTGTTCATTTCCTTGATGCCGCCGTACAAACGGTTTAGTTCGGTTATTTCCTCTTGGAAGCGCTGCACTTCGAGCTTGTTGTACTTGTTGGCCAGCTCGCCGCTTTCCATGCGGCTCTCTAGGTCCTTGAGGTGCTTGATACGGCCACCTATGGTGTTCCAGTTAGT
>DASSKV010000029.1:0-13135 GCA_035690125.1 Saccharimonadales bacterium (SeqCode)
GCTATCCAACACCGGCCAGAAGTCATCAAACGCTTCGCGTACATGGAATACTAGGGGCAAGTTATGTTTCTTGGCAAGTTCCAGTTGAAATTTGAGCACTTCAGTTTGGGCTTCCCTGGGCGAGTGGTTGTAGTAAAAGTCAAAGCCACACTCCCCTATTGCGACAACTTTATCTCGAGCTATTAAAGCCGCAAACTCATCTAATAACTCAGGCTTGTCGGCATAATGCTGTGCCTCGTGCGGGTGGATGCCTACGCTCGCGTAGCAGTTCTCACGATTTTTCACAAAATCCACGGCCAACTTACTGTCCTCTAGGTCGCAGCCAACGCATAGCATCCTGTCCACACCGTTATCGGCGGCATTCGCTAGCACTGCGCCTGCGCTTAAATTGCTGGCTTTCGCCCACAGTTCCAGAGTCGTCCGCTCGCCACTTTCGGCTTCAATGGATTGTATGTGGCAGTGGGTGTCTACGAGACCCGTCATTTTTGCAACTCTTGGACTAGCTTAGCTACTATGCCGTTCACCACCCGTTGTGATAGGTGCTCCTCGTACAGTTTGCGTCCAGCCTGTCCTATACTTTTTAGCTCCCCCGGGTGTTCGTAGGCCCATGTGATGGCATCGGCTAGCGCATTCGCATCCGCCTGCGGCACCATGAGGCAGTTCACTTTATCCTTAAAGCCTTCGTTTACTTGGTTCTTGCCTACAAGCACGGGCGCACCAAGCGCCAAGAACTGGTAGGTCTTACCTGTAACTACGTACTGTGCCTGGGTTGTGTTGCCAAATGGGCCTCCAAGCGTCAGGCTGGATGCCCGGGCTATGTCAGGCAGCTCCTCAAATGGCCGCCACTTCTCATTGACTATCTTTGCACCCTGCTTTATGGCGTTCGCGCACGCCTCGGCTACCTTGTCTTTGCCACCAACAAAGTAAAACTTAATATTTTGGTTCTCCTTGAGAGCCAGTGCTGCGTCTATAACATACTGCAGGCCATGTAGCGGCAACATGTGGCCATAGTAAAACACCGTGAACGGCACGGCCTTTTCGGCTGGCTTGGGGTAAAAAATGCTTTCTTCAGTAGCAACCGGTACATATACATACCGCGCACGATCGAGCTTATTCAGCTCTGCCGAGTAATCGGCGTGGGCTTCGGTGTCCGCCAAGATTATACGTGCATGGCGTGCCAACCGGCCGTACCACCAGCGGAACAACCCGTATGGCAAACTGCCTTCTTTAAATATTTTGTGCTCCACCATCCATTCAGTAAAGTTGACCATTTCATCAAAGATAATGGGTTTTCGCACCAGGGTCAGCACCATGTATAGCAGCATTTCGTAGCCACGGAAGGTTATGACATAGGCGTCCGGCTTATCGCGGAAGCGGGCGCGTAAAATCTTAAGCGGCACTTCTATGTAGCGTTTTAGCCCCTTGTTTTCGTTGCGGATAATGAGCGTTTCCACCCCCGGAGCAGCAGCAAATGCCGTGCGCAGCGTACGCGCCCGGATGTAGTCGTTCTGGTCGTAGCACGTTACTATTGCTATCTTCATGCCTATTTCTTTTCAGTAACGTCGTTCTTAGGGAAAAGTGTCCCCTCTATAGGCCGTACAATGCCTTCGGCGAATACAGCGTGGATTTTGGCTGCTGTATCCGGTAAAAACGGTGTAAGCATATCGGCTATCTCGAGCAGGTTACCGGCTTGATAGGCTAAAACTTCGCGCAGGTGTTCTTCGTCTTTTTGTTTGGCTATTTCCCAGGGCTTTTCTTCGTCTATATACTGGTTAAGGCCGCGGACCTGTTCCCAGACTTCGTCGAGTGCCCTGTCGAAGCGGCAGAGAGCTAGGGCTTCGTCGTATTGCCCGCGGTCATGTCCGGCCTCGGGCACGTCACCGATAAGCCCGTTCTGGTACTTGATAATCATAGCGACGGTGCGCTGGACAGCATTGCCAAGTTCGTTGGCCAGTTCGTTGTTATAGGCGTTTTCAAAACGCTCCCAGCTGAAATCGCCATCTTCGTAGCTTGGGATATGACGCAAGAAATAGTAGCGGAAGGCATCGACACCGTACTTGTCTATGATGTCCTTGGGGTGTATGACATTGCCAAGTGTTTTACTCATCTTTTTGCCTTCGACAGTTATAAAACCGTGCACATACAGCTGCTTGGGTAGCGCCACGCCTAGGCCCAGCAGTATGGCCGGCCATATGGCAGCATGGAACCGTATGATGTCCTTGCCTATCACTTGTACGTTGGCGGGCCAGAAGTGCTTGAAGTCATCGTGCTCCGGGTAGCCCAGCACAGTAATGTAGTTCATGAGCGCTTCGAACCAGACGTACATGACCTGGTGTGCATCGCCGGGGACTGGTATGCCCCAGCTTATCTTGTCCTTAGGCCGCGAGATGCTTATATCCTCTAGGCCCGCTTTTAGCACGCTCAAGATTTCGTTGCGGCGGGTGTCAGGCAATACACGGTACTGTCCGGACTGTATAGCCTTGGTAATTGCTTCCGTGTAGTTACTAAGTTTAAAGAAGTAGTTTTCTTCCTCTATCTTTTCGTATGGGCGGTTGTGGTTGGGACACATCCCATTGTTGGCTTTGACTTCGGTTTCGGTAAAGAACGCTTCGTCGCCAGTACAGTACCAGCCCGTGTATTTGCCCTTGTATATGTCCTTTTCGAGGGCTTTCCAGATTATTTGGGCGCGCTGTTCGTGGGCTTTGTCGGTCGTGCGTATAAAGCGGTTATTGCTTACATTCAGCAGCTTGCCCAGCTCAACAAAACGCTGGCTTATCTCGTCAGTGAACGCCTTGGGTGTTTGCTTGTTTTCGGCGGCCTTTTCGGCAATCTTGCCGCCGTGCTCGTCGGTGCCGGTACTAAATATGACGTTGTCGCCGCGCTGCACTGCAGCCCTGGCAAGCACGTCTGCCGCAAGCAAGTCTAAGGCAGTGCCAATGTGCGGCTCGGCGTTGACATAGGGAATAGCAGTACAGACGTAGTAATTACTCATTTTACTAAGTATAACAGATTACAACAGTGATGTTTGCGGCGACTCAACAGGCCCAAGGCCCAAGTGTTCTGCCAAGCGGTCTATAAATACATTTTGAGTTTTAAACAGTTTTTGTTTAGCAGTCGGCAAGTCAAACCACTCCGCCCGGTCACATTCGGGGTATTCCTGTATGTTCCCGGACTTTGGGGGCCACTCCATGGTAAATGTGTTGCAGTGAAAGGTGTTGGTATCTAAATCGCCTTCCAGCGCCCATATATGGTTGAGCTTGCTGCCGCCTTTGGCTTCGCCCAGGTCTATGTATTCGCCTTCGGGTGGCGGGCTGCCGGTCTCCTCTTCGAACTCCCGCTTGGCAGCCTCCAAGTGTCCCTCATCAGCGTCATCTACCTCGCCTTTAGTCAGTAGCCATTTGTCCTTATGGGCCCACAACGGCCCCGCCGGGTGCACCAGCAACACCTTCACCTTACCCGCTTCATGCTTATATAGCAGTATTCCGGCGGCCTGTTTCACGTTAGTCCTTTAAGAGCTTAGCGAATTCAGCTAGTTCGCCGCGGTCCAGTTCGGTAAACAGGTCCTTTTCGTATTGTTCACTTACCTGGTACAAGTAGTCGTTTTCATAGCGCGGAATTATATGGAACTTAAGGTGGTTTACCTTTAGGTCACCTTGGGGGCGGTATGGGCGGTAGTTTACACGTATGTCTACGCCGTCTCCCAGTTTGCCTACCAGCTTTTGCTCCAGGAAGGATATAAGTTCAAATATGTCCTGGACTTCGTCTTTCGTAAGTCCCCACGGCTTCTCAACATGCCGTTTGGGCGTAACCAAAAAGTGCCCAGGCACCTTGCGTGGGTTGCTCAAAAAAGCTTGCGCAGTTCCATTCTCTTTCAAAACCCGCTCATTCAAATTACAAAACGGACACTCGGTAGCTTTAGCCATGTATTCTCCTCTGTTTATATTCTAACAAACCTAAAGTGCTTAACGTTTCTTTAGCAGTAGTTTTCGCATACTATTAACGCCAGGACTTGAGAGTTCAAACCGAGAGGAGTTCTTTTACATATAGCAGACCCCTTCTACGTTAGGAGCAAGGCTGTGACAGCTATCGAAAAACTGACTGCGCGCTGGGACGAAGGTTTCTTCGTCTGCGTCGGTCTGGACAGCGACCCCAAGAAGCTGCCCAAGCACATGCTACCGGACTGGGAAAAGGCGACCGAAGATGAGATAGCGGAAGCACAAATCCAGTTCAACAAGGCAATCGTCGACGCAACCAAGGACATCGTCTGTGCCTACAAGCCGAACCTCGCGTTTTATCGTGGGGCGGCTGGCAAGAAGGCGCTGCGTCTCACTATCGCCTACATCCATAAGGTGGCACCCGGTGTCATTGTCATTCTCGACGCCAAGCAGGCCGACATCGGCAATACCAATGACGGCTATGTCGCAGAGGACTTCGAGTGGTTCGGCGCCGATGCGGTTACAGTCCATCCGTACCTCGGTATGGAGGCGATGAAACCCTTCCTCGACAGAGCTGACAAGCTCGTCATCGTGCTTTGCCGCACATCGAACGATGGCGCAGGAGAGTTTCAGGACGTCGAATGCACGCCAGTAGTGCACCGGTACACCAACAAGCTCTACAGCACTTTCGAAGAAGCAGCTCGCGACGGCGTAGACCGGCACGACCTGGAATACGGAGACCATTCGTGGCCGCTGTACCAATTCGTCGCCTACCGCGTCGCGCAGAGCTGGAACAGCAAAGATAACTGCGCTGTTGTGGTCGGTGCCACCTGGCCCGAGGAACTGGAGAGGATTCGTGCCATCGTTGATGACATGCCGATTCTCATTCCCGGCCTGGGCGCCCAAGGTGCCGAAATTGAGCCGACCGTAAAGGCAGGTCAGACCGAGAGCGGAAAAGGCATGATCAACAACATGTCCCGTGCGGTCATTTTCGCCAGCAGCGGTGAAGATTTCGACCAGGCTGCCCGCCAGGTCGTACTCAATGCCAACGCCGAAACCGACAAGCACCGCAACCGCACCTGAAAGGAGCGAAGTGGACGCACAAGAAATACTCAGTGAGCTCGCCGAGGCAGAGGCTGTACTTACAGGCAGGCATTTCGTCTACACCTCAGGGGAGCGCGGGGGCAACCATGGGCCTGCCTACATCAACATGCGGGCTATCTCCCACAAGTCCAGCTTCTTGGATGGTGCCGGCATGGCGCTGGCCAACCAGTTGGAAGACCTTGAGTTTGACATGCTCATCGGTCCTGAAACACTTGGCCGTTCTTTGGCCGGGTTCGCAGCCTCCTGGGTAAACGTCGATGCCATCTGGTGCGACATCGTCGAACTCGAAGATAAAACCAAGGTGGCCAAGTTCAACCCAAAGTTGGACTTCGGCCGCCTCGTCAAAGGCAAGCGCTTCGTCATCATCGACGACCTACTCACCACCGGTGGCTCAATCAAGCTGGTGGCTGACCTAATCACTCAGCACGGCGGCATTGTCGTCGCTGCGGTTGTGGTTGTTCGCAGGTCATCGGATGTCGGTGCGGAACAGTGTGGGGTTCCCATACTAAAGGTTGTAGCGGAAGTAGAAGGCTTCGAAGTACTTACACGCGACCAGTGTGAGGCCACTGGCCCTTGCTCACAAGGCACCAAAGTCGTCCGTCGTCCTGGTCATGGCTGGAGGCTCGAAGAACTCGAACCCGACTTCCAGCCGGGTTTCACCGACCTCTAGGCCAGCAACTCTCGTCCAACAAGGCCGGCGGTCTGTGTTCGTTCCCACCAGGAACGTTTCACAGACCGCCGGCCATAAACTTATAATCATAAAAATATCGAGCCATGCTCGGTCTCTGGTGGGGCTGGAGGGACTCGAACCCCCGACTTCGGCAATGTGAATGCCGCGCTCTAGCCAGCTGAGCTACAACCCCGAACAGGGGTAATTATACTACATTGGCCTATCTATGTAGTCCTGGCAGAAGCGTTCAAAGACAGCGTTGGTCCAGCCGAAGCCTTCCTGGCTCGGGTACACCCCTTTCAGCGGTGGTTTGTCTGGGTTGACTACATTGTACTTTTCTAAAAACACCTTGTTATCGCCGAACCAGTTAAGGTTGGTTTTAAGCCATTTCATGGCTATGCGCCGGGCGTCCTGGTGGTAGCCGTAGCGCTCTAGGCCGCGGACAACTACATAGTGTAGTGGTGCCCAACCGTTCGGATACGCCCATTGGGTCGGCATAGTACCAAGTACGAACTGGCCAACAGGTAGCGAATCGGTCGTGGCCAGTCCGCCCTTGTTTTCGAACCGGCGAATGGCCTTAACGAGCGTAGCTGCCTGCTTGTCGTCGACCATGCCTGCATATAGCGGAAAGAATGTGGCTAGCGAGGCTACACTGCTTCGTTTTTCCTTCACATAGTTGTAGTCAAAGTACATGCCGCGCAGTCGGTCCCACATAAGCTCGTCCATGGTTTTTTTGCGTTCGTGCGCCACCGCATCCCAGTGCGCGGCTTCGCGCTTGTCGCCCAACAGCCGGGCAAACGCGGCAAAGTCCTTTTCGTACTTAAAAAGCAAGGCGTTCAGGTCCACCGGCAAGTAGTTAAGCGCCCGGCGGCCAAACCGCGGCGTCATGTCCCAGCCGCTTTCGGCTTCGGCTAGGTCGTGCAAGTAGTTGATATCGTAGTAGCGGCTAAGGCCTTTGTGTACTTGGCGTTCATTTGGCTTCTTTACGCCCATCCATACCGTTTCATACTCTTGCTTGGCTACAGCCATCATCCTCTTGAGCCAAGCTTCGCCAGGACTATAAGCTTGGTACACGTCGAATATAAATGAAGTTAGGAATGGTGGCTGGCTGCGGCCCATGAGGTAGGTGCGCGAGGCATTGGGTATCACCCTGAAGCGCTCAAACAATGCTACCAAGTCCTCAAGTATACCCATAACCAGCTCTTTGTGCGCCTCATCCAGCATTCCCTGCACCATAAAGTAACTGTCCCAGTAGTACAGCTCGTTGTAGTCAAAGCCGGTCTTTTCCGTATAGCTAGGAACAAGGTAGGGCTTTGGTAAGCCTAGTAGGCTTTCATCGTCCTTTGGGTGGTAGCGTGTTACGGTTGGCCAAAAGGCCGTTATGTAGGCCCGTGCCACCTTTACATCCTCCGGGGTCAGGTCTTTGTCTGGCCGAAAGGACCAAGTAAGCGGCTTAGTTAAGAAATCTTTGGCTTTATCGAAGTTAGGTATGTCCATCTGCATAAAGCCTAGCCGGCTAAGCACAAGCGGTCAAGCCGGGATTTGCTAAATGGCAGCGACACCGCCATCGGCTTTTATTTCCTCACCACGCTTTTCACGAATAAGTGTTACCGCAAGAATTGCGGCAGTAAGTGAAAAACAAGCACCAACTTGTAGAGCATTGTGAAAGCCGTGGACCTCAGCCTGTAATGCCAAGAGTTGCCCCGCATGGGCTGTCACTGCCGGCTGTGCAGCATTAATATGCAGTGGATGTTCCGCGAAATACCGTGCCGCACCTGATGCTGAAATACCGGATAAAATCGCCAGGCCAAGCGAGCCACCTACCTGTTGGGCCGTGTTGAGAAGCCCAGAAGCCAAACCGGAATCCTCATGCGCTACGCCATTGGTAGCAGCAATAGTCATGCTTATAAAACCAAGACCCATGCCGGCTGCTATGACCACCATTCCCGGGAAAACATTACTCCAATAGTGTCCATAAACCGGTATATGTGCCAGATAGTAAATACCTGCGCCTTGGAGAAGCGGAGCCATTACCAGGGGCTTCTTGTAGCCTATCTTGGCAACAATATGTTGCATGGCTATTGCCGTGCCGCCGATAACAAATGTTATCGGCAAGAAGCTCAAGCCAGCTTTAATAGGTGTGTAGTGAAGCACCTGTTGTACATACAGCGTCACAAAGAAGAACATACTGAACATGCTGGCTATGATAGGTAGTGCAGTTAAGTTAGCCGCCGCCACATTGCCTACCTTAAAGAAGCCAAGTGGCATTAGCGGGTGTCTACTACGAGCTTCGTTGAGAATGAATATGCCAAGAAGACAGATGCTGCCAGCCAGTAGTTCGACTGTCCGGTGGTTGCCCCAGCCATAGCTCGGAGCTTTGGTAAAGGTGTATACCAGCAGCATCAAACCTGCTGTAACAGTCACCGCACCCGGCAAGTCAAGCTTGTTATGTTTGAGGTCCGCCTTGCTTTCCGGTACGTACCAATATGCCATCAAGGCTATAAACAAGCCGACCGGAACATTCACGAAAAAGTTCCAGCGCCAGTCCAAATAACTGGTGAGTATACCTCCAAAAAGTGCTCCGGCCGCGCCTCCTGCTGCCGCCACAGCCCCCCAGACGCTTAGTGCCGCTGCCCGCTCTTTGCCCTGCCTGAATGTCGTAAGTACGATAGAGAGCGCAGCAGGAGACATGAAGGCGGCAATGAGCCCTTGTGCCGCGCGGGTAATTTCAATCATTAGTGAGTTTTGGCTTAATCCGGTTACAAGCGAGGCAATGGCAAACAGGCTTGTCGCAGTCATAAATATACGTTTACGGCCGTATAGGTCCGCAGCGCGGCCGCCGAGTAACAAGAAGCCGCCGAACGCAATTGTGTAAGAGGTTACTACCCACTGCAAATTAGCAGGGCTCGTAAAATGTAGCGCCTTAAATATGCTGGGCAGCGCCACATTTACAATGCTGGTATCCAGCACAACCATAAACTGAGCCACCGCCACAATCGTTAGTATTAAATTCTTATGCACAACTCGTCGCACCATATACAGCCGCTCCTCCACTAACAGTTGATTCAATCATAACACACTGTAGTTTCACGCAATTGGAATAGAGAAGTGCGGGAATCTAGACGCGCCAGATTACTTTATACAAGCGGAACACTTCGGGCAGACGGTTGAGCCCGGGTATGTACGGAAAGGCTATAAGCAGCAGGAAGAATGTACCGAGTATAATTGCCCCGTCCCGGTCGCCGTTGTCATCATTGCTAAGCACCGTATGGTTCAGCACGCCTATGGGCGCAAGCCACCAGGCTCCCGGGGGCAAGTGCCCCTGCTCTTCGCGCAACATGCCATACTGGTCGGTGGTTATACCGAGCGCTTGCGCCCGGTCATCCATAACCCCAGTATCTGCCAGGAAGCGCAACGCATAGGTCGATTTGTCGCCAGATGGGCTAGCCGAGTTTAGAGTAGGTTCGTACAACCCTGCTGCTGCCATATTTACAAGTGAGGTTATAGCTGGCTCTAGCGGGTTTTTGGCATCAGCCTTGCCGGGGTATACCTTGTCGAAGTAATCGGTAGCTTGTTTAAGCTGCGTTGCCTGTACCTTTTCGGACTCTGCAGCATATTTCTGAAGCAAGTTTGGGGTGCCCTGCAATGCTACCAGCTGGGCATATGGCCGCTGCACATAAATTTCTCGTGTGTCATAGGTGTAGGGGTCGATGTTGTCTAGGTACGTTGCCGTGTCAGACGAGCGGTCAAACTCTTTTACAAGTGTTTGTCCTACCAGCTTTTTGTCGGCTTCGGCCACACTCTTAACCGTATCTGGCTTTAGGAACGGCGAGGGGAAGACAATAGCCAGCAAAAGCAGCAAGACAACCAATACTGCGCCTCGGGCAAAGAGTATGGTGTGGTTGGCCTTAACAGTCGGCACGTTTACACCCGCTTTGTACGGCTTGGCAATGCCCAAAAAACGGACAAGTAAGTAGTGGCAAAACAATAGCCCAATAATTACGAGCGGTATAACAACCAGGTGGATACCGTATATCTGCTGGTAATTTATGTTATTTATCCACTGCCCTAGCCCCGTACCATTATAAAAGTCAGCGCCCTGCAGGCTGCGCCACTGGCTGCTAAAGTCGCCGCGCAGCACATAGCCGAACTCGGCTTCGCTAAGCACAAAGAAGAACATTAACGAACCAAGCACCCATGTCAAACGGCGCGGCTTTTTGAACCCAGAACTAAAGAACACAACCATAAGGTGCAAAATTATAAACAGCACGAAAGCTTGGGTAGCCCAGAGGTGGACACTACGGAAATACTTGCCCATACCGCTTATTAGCCACCAGTCGGGACCGTACACGGCCATAACTACACCGGTCACTAGTAGCACTACAAAGCAAATCATGGACAAGAAGCCTAACGAGTAGAAAAACTTGTTGGCGTAGGCCGGTACGTCCTGGATCATTGTTTGGCGCAGGGCGTTTACTAGGGGGAGTTTTGAAAAGCTCATGGATTACGGTTATCCTTAGCCAACATTATATACATAGGTAACCACTAGTACACAATGTGATATAAGCCATAGCGCTTATGGTTGTTCTGTGCTTGCTAGTTAGCCGCGGACTTTTAGCATCAACCGCAGGTTAGACAAGTACTGGGCGTGGTCTACCTTGGGGTGTTCTAGCAGGTAGGCCAGATGCTTTTCTACGAATGGTATTTGGCCGTCAGGGTATAGGTCGGCGTTAGCGCTATAGCTGCTGGCGCGGGTGTTTAGGAGCGGGTTGCGCTCCATCTCTTCCAGTTTTTCGCGCACTTCATTATCTAGCAGCCGCTGCGTGACTGCCGTGCGCGTATATTGGCTTAACATACCTAAACCTTAGCCTGTTTAGGTTTTTTTATTTCTTTGCGTCCTTTGTCCTTGGACATAACGTGGTGCCTCTCGTGGTAGATAAGCCTAAAGCGACTTGTTACCTACTATTATACGCTTAACTACTGTTAAACCCTAACTATTACTGGCTTATGAAAGTCAATGCGTAGCCGACTTTGCCGGCTCGGCCAGCACGTCCAATCCGGTGCACGTAGTCAGAATACGAGTTAGGGGTACTGTAGTTTATAACGTGCGTAACGTCGGCAATGTCTATGCCACGGGCAGCCACGTCGGTGGCTACCAGTATTTTTACTTGGTTGTCTTTGAACTTCTTAAGCGAACGCTGTCGGGCACCTTGGGTCTTGCCACCATGTATAGCATCGGCACTAAAGCCGCGGCTAACCAGTTCGTTGCTTAGGCGCTCCACGCTGCGCTGTGTGTCGTCAAAGATTATAGCTTTGTCGATTTCGCCGCTTATAAGCAAATCGTGCAGTTTGCTTAGCTTTTCGCTGTCGTGGCCCACGCGCACCACATCCTGGTGGATATTTTCGCTGGTGTCGCCTGTCTTTATAGAAATAGTAATGGGGTCATTACTAAACGTATCAATTAACGCGTTAACCTTGGCATCGAGCGTAGCCGAAAAGAAGAAGCTTTGGCGCACCGGGTTCAACTGGCTGAGTATGCTGCGCACGTCGTTTACAAAGCCCATGTCCAGCATGCGGTCTACCTCGTCCAGGACCACAAACTTAAAGTTACCAAGCTTTAGGCTGCCCCGCTCCAGGTGGTCCTTTATGCGGCCTGGCGTTCCTATAACAATCTGCGGGTTGTGCTTAAGGTCGCGCAGCTGCGGGCCTATGCCGGCACCGCCTATAAGTGTTGCGCCGTGCAAGTTACTGCCCTTGGCTATCCAGCGGAACTCGGCGTCTATTTGCTGTGCAAGCTCGCGTGTCGGTGCTATCACTAGTGCCCGGGCATCGCCCAGCATCATGGCCTGCAGTAGTGGTATGGCAAAAGCGGCCGTTTTGCCGGTACCGGTGTCGGCTATACCAATAATGTCGCGGCCGGCTAGCGCTTGCGGTATGGTCTTGTCCTGTATAGGCGTGGGCGTTACATAACCCTTGGCCTCTACATTTTTCTTTATAAGCGGGTTAACCTCAAAATCGGCAAACGTGTGCAACGGTGTGTAAGCCGTTTCTTGGCTGGGTGTTGCAACCTTAACAAACCGGCTGGGGTCTATGTAATCTTTCTTTGGCCCGCGGCGGTTTCCGCCGCCGTTCCGGCTGGGGCTGGCGTGGTAAGCACGCGCGCCACTACGAAAACTGCTGCCGCCACGGCGGCTACTATAACTTTTGGTTTTATACATAAAAATAGAATCCTTTATGTTAGAAAATATTATTTACTGCGATTGCTGAAAATTCGAGTAAATAAGTTCCTAACCCGGATTCATCAAAGACAATACAACTACATTAGCACGATTCCCCCAAAATAGCAACTTGAACTGTTTGTCACACGAGAAAATACTCTTCCAAATTGATGTAAGCAGACTTTAGAGCTTTTGCTTATGGTGCGGAGATGGTGTAGAGTAATACGCCATGAGCAACCCGGAAGCAGTTAAACCGCGTGTAACATCTCGTGCCCAGGCCACAAAGTATGGTGCAATACTGCTCGAGCATTTGCGTCATGCAACCGAAAAGGCGCGCATAGTGCAGACAATGGAGCGTGACAAGGGGGCGGTTGCGCGTGTTATGGCCCAGAAGCGACTAACACAGGAGGAGGCAGAGAAGTATATTGCCAGGGAGCTTGCCCTGCAGAAAAACAAGTTGGCAATCAGGAAACGCGATACTGACGCCTCCCTCCTAACCCAATCCCGTTTATTAGTTGTGAACCATGATGAAGAGGTGGCATATAATGGCCTGCTCACGGCCATAGATATTCGTGCCGCAACACTTAGCCTTCAGGATCATACAGGCGGACTGCAGATAGTAACATATGCTATTGATGAAGAGCCGTCTGCCCACTTGAACATAACAAATTACTACGGAACCGAAGCCGTCGTAGACATAGAAGTCCAATCGTTCCATCCGCATTACTATTGGTACTACCAGTAATCATGGTGCCCCAACGTAGGGGAAAACAAAAAAGCACCAGCGGTTTCTGATGCGTTTTTGGTGGAGCACCTCGAAAAAAGTTCACCCCTCATTATCAAGGAAATAGCTCGATGGAGCGATATCATCTGGGACGATTACCTAGACTATCAACACCATCAAAAGCAGCGTAAGAAGCTAGTCTCCCCTGCAGGCATACACCCTCCTGATTAAAGATAGATATCTCTGCCGTCCTTACCCTTAAACTTATACGCATTACTAGCAGTGTCAGACGCGCGTGGCGCACTCTTAATCTTTTTATCACGCTTTACTAGCTCGACAAGATCTTCTTCTTTCTCATAGGCACGTAGTCTTCCGTTTAAATAGCCAAGCCGATAAGAAATACCATCGCTCATTAGACGCCAATTAGTGTCAGTCAGAGCCTTTTGTATAGTCTTTTTAAGGGTATATCTACTTGTATAGTCGT
>DASSKV010000030.1:0-8395 GCA_035690125.1 Saccharimonadales bacterium (SeqCode)
CGAAAAGGACAAAAAGACCATTGTATTCATAGATGAGCTGCACCTAATAGTTGGTGCCGGTGCCGCCGAAGGCGCCATGGACGCCGGCAACATACTGAAACCGGCGTTAGCACGTGGCAAAATCCAAGTTATTGGTGCTACCACTACCGCCGAATACACCAAGCATGTCGAGAAGGACGCAGCCCTGGAGCGTCGCTTCCAGCCTATACAGGTGCCGGAAACAAGCCTGAGTGAGACCTTATCTATATTAAAAGGTTTGCGTAAGCATTACGAAAACTTCCACGGCGTAAAGATTAGCGATGAAGTGCTGGAAGACACTGTTGGCCTGGCCAAACGCTACATCCAGGACCGCTACATGCCTGACAAGGCCATTGACCTATTAGACGAAACTTCTGCCCACTTACGCGTAGACAAGGGTAAAACCAGCCCAGAAGTCCGCCGCTTGCAGAAGGAACTAAAGTTGGTTAATACGCGTATTGACGAAGCTGTAGAGGCCGAAGATTACGAGCGGGCCGCACAATATAAAACCCGTGCTAGCCAAATCAACGACGAACTTTCCAAACTACACAAGAATACTAAAGAAGTGAAGAAGTTAGTAGTAACGAGCGAAGACCTGGCAGAAGTAGTATCACGCATGACAGGCGTGCCGGTAAAGAAGGTTATTCGCAGCGAAGCTAAATACCTCCTTAACTTGGAAAAGACGCTCGGCAAATATGTTATAGGCCAGGAAGAAGCCGTGGAAGCTGTGTCTAAAGCCGTTCGGCGTAACCGTAGCGGAATAGGTAGCGAAAAGCGTCCGATTGGTTCGTTCATATTTTTGGGTCCAACCGGTGTTGGCAAGACCGAGCTCGCCCGCGTGCTCGCGCGGGAGTTCTTTGGCAGCGAACAGGCGCTAGTAAAGATAGACATGTCTGAGTTTGGCGAACACCACAATGTGTCACGTCTGGTCGGCGCGCCGGCTGGTTATGTGGGCTATGACGACGGCGGCCAGCTAACAGACAAAATCCGCCGCCAACCCTACAGCCTGGTGCTATTCGACGAGATAGAAAAGGCCCACCCGGATGTCTTCAACATGCTGCTGCAAATACTGGAAGACGGCCACCTTACCGATGCCAAAGGCCGCAGCATAGACTTCACGAACACCATTGTCATCATGACCAGCAACATAGGGGCCGAAAAGCTCCAAAAGGAAGCTAACTTTGGTTTCCATGCCAACCAAAGCGATGAACTCAAGGAGCTTGCAGCCTTGCACGACGCCAACGAAGGAAAAGTTCGCGACGAACTCAAAAAAATGATGCGCCCTGAGTTACTGAACCGCATAGACAAAGTTATAGTCTTCCGTGCACTGACCAAAAAGGACATATACAAGATTATTGACCTGCAGATAGACGAGCTAAAGGTGCGTCTGCAGCGCAAGGGTTTGACTGTCCAGCTAACTCCAGCCGCCAAGCAGTACCTGCTGGAAAACGGCTATGACGCCCACAACGGTGTGCGCCCCTTGCGCCGTCTCATTCAGGACACCATAGAAGACCATGTGGCACTCGACCTACTGGATGACAAGTACGCCAAAGGTGATATCATTCAAGTAGTGACCAAAAATGGCCAGCTTGAATATGCTACCGCAAACGAATAAAAACTATAGCAAACCCAAGAGTAGCCGACGCTTCATAAGCGCTGTGCTGCTGTTTGGTTTGGTCGCTGGACTGGTAATTTTGTTTAGCCACCAGGCCGTGTACGACTGGCTACGGCTCTATAATTACCAGGCTCCATCGGACATTGCAAGCATTGCTACTAGCGACGACATGACGCCTAGTGCCAGGCGCATATTTTACGTAAACCATCCGGTTATAGAAGGTAAGTCCACCTTTGCCAGCTCCTGCCCGAACGGCAGCAAGGAAACGGCAGTACTTGGCTGTTACATACCGAACCAGCGTGGCATTTATGTCCTTTCAGTAACGGATACTCGGCTGCAGGGCATAGAAGAGGTTACGGCAGCCCACGAAATGCTGCATGCCGCCTATGACCGGCTGGGCGATAGGGAAAAACAACAGGTCAATGGTTGGCTGCAGGATTACTACAACAACCTGACTGACCAAACCATAAAAGACCAGATAGACAGCTACAAAAAGACAGAGCCGAACGACCTGGTAAATGAAATGCACTCCATATTTGGTTCGGAAGTTTCCAGCTTGCCGGCAAACCTGGAGAATTACTATAAAAAGTACTTCATGGACCGTTCAAAAGTAACTGCCCAGTACGCTGCCTACGAAACCGAATTCACTTCGCGGCAAGCCCAGATAAAGCAAGACGATGCCCAGCTACAAAGCTTAAAGGCACAAATAAACAGCCTTGAAGCAGACTTACGAACCAAACAAGCCGATTTGTCGTCTCAGCAGCAACTGCTAAATAGCTACAAGCGAAGCGGTAATATACAAGGCTACAATGCAGCAGTGCCAGGTTACAATTCACTGGTAGATGATTACAATGCCGAAGTGGCCGAAGTACGTAACCTGGTTGCCCAATATAACCGGCTGGTAGCCGAGCGAAATGCTATCGCCTTGGAAGAACAGCAGCTGGTCCAAGATATCAGCAGTAACATATCACCGATAGGTAACCAGTAATAGTCTGGTAAACTATTTCGTAAAGGAGTCGTATGGCTAAACGTCCGGTAGTGAGGTATGTTTGCAGCAATTGTGGTGCCACTAGTGCCAGCTGGAGTGGCAAGTGCCCGCAGTGCGGCGAATGGAACACCCTGCAGGAACAGCTAGCTCCGGATGCCATAGCTGGCAGCATAGCAAGCGGGCACCAGCTGACACCTCAGGCAGTCGATGCGTCAATAAAGCGAGACCACACCCGCTTGCAAAGCGGCATATCCGAAATTGATGATATATTTGGCGGCGGTATTGTCGCTGGTAGTGTCAACCTCATAGCCGGCCAGCCAGGTATAGGAAAGAGTACGCTGCTACTGCAGCTTGCTTATGCGGTAGCCGCTAAAGTGCCAGTGCTATATGTAAGTGGCGAAGAGTCAGTACACCAAGTGGGTATGCGGGCAAAAAGGCTAGGCACTTCACGTCCGGAGCTCCAGTTGGTTACTAGCAACTCGGCAGATGACATTGCAGCCACTATTAGTAGTGGACAGTACAAGCTAGTCATAGTCGACTCAATACAAACAGTTAGTGTGGGTTCAATAGCCTCCGCGGCAGGTACGGTGAGCCAAATAACCAATAGCACTCAACTCTTAACATCAGCTGCCAAACGGAGCGATACGGCCATTGTACTGGTCGGCCATGTGACCAAAGAGGGTTCCATAGCTGGCCCTAAAGTGCTCGAGCACGTCGTGGACGTGGTGCTACAGCTAGAAGGCGACCGCTACGGCGGCTTCAAGATATTGCGCGCTATAAAGAACCGTTTTGGCTCTACTAATGAAGCCGGCATATTTGAAATGGTAGAGGAGGGCTTGCAGCCAGTCGCCAACCCTTCTGCTGCTTTACTGGCTGAACGCCAAGTAAGCGATGGTTCTGTTGTGTTGGCCACTATGGAAGGCACGCGGCCACTGTTAGTCGAAGTCCAAGCCTTGGTCAATAAGACCAGCTACGGCTACCCTAAGCGGGCGGCTAGCGGTATGGACCTCAACCGACTTAACTTATTGGTTGCTATGCTGGAACGCCGTACCAAACTAAGCCTGGCAGAGCATGACATATACATTAATATTGTTGGCGGTATACGTATAACAGAACCGGCAGCCGACCTGGCCGTATGTATGGCCATAGCCTCAGCAGCCAAGGGCATGCAGCTAAAAAAGAACGCTGTGGTATTTGGCGAAGTAGGCCTGAGCGGCGAAGTCCGCCACGTGCCCTTTATAGAAAAGCGTGTAGCCGAAGCAAAAAAACTCGGTTTTGAAGCCGCCATAGGGCCCGTGCAACGTAGTGGCAAAAAGATAGCTCTCTTAAGCGGCGTACCAGACGTCCGCAGCGCCCTCAACCAATTCCTCGAAAAAGACTAAGAGATAGCGTGATTAATTTGTCTATGTGCCGCTTACAGTGTAGGTGGGCGACTTTGCTCCACCTGAATCTTGCGCATATATTTGTGTGCCATTAGTCGCTAAGGCTTTGTCATATATGCATGAGCTGTCGCTATTCCCCGAGCACAATAGGACACCATTGCTGCGGAAAATAGATACCGTCCCGGTTCCGCCGCTCCAACTAACTTTGACCTTACCGCCGCTAGCCGCCGTGGTGTTTGTTATGGTGAGGGGTTGACTGGCCACCGGAGGCTGGGGCACCGTAAAATTTAGCGTTGCCGAGTCAGTGCCTTGGTACAGGACACTGTCCGTTACAGTCGCTACGAGCGAACCACTCCCGCTACTCGTCGGCGTATAGGTAAAGGATACGGTGCTAGGCGAGTCGGAGACATTAGCAGTGTAAATTTGGTTGCCGTCGAGTGTGAAGGTAACTGTGCCAGGGAAGTTAGGGTAGGCCGGATCTGTTAGTGCGTGCGTTCCTTGGGTTACGGTTGCAGTAATAGTACAGCTAGTGTCGCAGGTTGCGGGCGCGGTCAGTGTAACCGATGGCGGACTGTCGTCACACTTATGGACGTCGTCGGTAGCTTGCGTTGTAGCCCCACTGCTGCTTGTGCTGCCAACGCTGGTGTGGCCGCCATTGAATATGTCGACGTTCCAGCTGGCTGCATTAGCATTGAGGACGTTGTCTTTTGCTGCCGGCGGGGTACAGCTGGTAGCTACTTTGCCCGATACTTTGTCAATGGTTTGTGAGCTGCCGGTTTTGCTGCCGCCTGCATACCAACTTGGGAAGAGGTCGTTGGTTGGGCTCGGTTCTATGTCGCCGTAGTGGATGTGGTTGCGCACTACAAATGCCGGCAGTGTCTTCAGGTCGCTGGGCTTAGTCCAGGCAACCGGCTTTATGTTGGCATGTGCAGCTTCCATGACCGCGCGTGTAATGGGCTCGGTCAACTGTTCCATAGATGCGCCATACTTCGATATGTTTTGGTTACGGGTGTGGTTACCGACCCAACTGACTACGGCGTACCTAGAAGACCAGCTGGTCATAAGGCCGTCAAACCCGTTGTTGGTGGTACCCGTTTTGATGGCGAAGGTCCAGCCATTGTCGCGGTGGAACTTATAGCCGCCTTGGCTCAGCGGAGTACAAGTAGTGGCGCTACAGCTGCCAGGCAAGTAGCTGGCGTTCGGGTCGCTGGCCATATCGTCTACTATGTAGGCCGCATCCTGTTTAATTACTTGCGTACCCTGGGGCTGAGTAAATTTATAAACGTTCTTGCCGGCAGCGTCGGTTATTTTGAGGATGTACGTCCGAGGTATGGCTTTGCCTTCGCGGGCAAGGGTAGCCAGGCCATTGACGTGGTCGTCGAGGTGCAAGAAGGCACCGTCGCCAATAGCAGCTGCACCATAACATTGCGTTATGTCTTTATCGGTCGCATTGTTAACGTCCACGCCTTGGTTGTAGCAGTTGTAGGTCTTTTTGTGCTTTTCGGCAAGGTAAGTGTTGTCCATCATAGCGGAAGCAGTGCTTATGACCTTGTTTATAGAGTTTACGTGGCCGTCACTACTGTCGTTAGGTACGGCAGACAGCATAGCCTTTACTGCCGGAACGTTACGTGAGCCACCAAGTGCATAGCGCAAGGTAAGCGGCCCAGGATATATGAAGTCATAGTCCCAGAGGCAGTTTGCTTTGTCGTCTAGCTTTGGAGTGTTCTTGTTAGTACATGGGTAGCCTGGAAGTGCGCTTTGGGTATCATATAGGACTGAGCCGGCACCCACATTGTTGTTGTTATCTATAAGGGTGGCGTAGTCGTAGGGCTTAAAGCTGGAGCCCGGGGGTATGAGCGATGAAGAGGCGTAGTTGATTTTGCCGTGGTCGGGGTCATTGAAGTCGGTACCACCCACCAGGGCTACTATCTGTCCGGTCTGGACGTCTTCCGCGACAGTAGCTGCTTCGTCGGCTAGGCCACCAGTACGGCGGTGCATGTTGGAGACATTATTGGCTACGGCTTTTTCGGCGCTATCCTGCAGGGTCAGGTCGAGGGTTGTGGTTATGCTCCAGCCGCCGCGCTTTACGGTTTCTGGACCGTACTTTTGCTCGAGCTGTTGCTTAGCCGCTAGGACGAAATAAGGGGCGCGTATGCCGTTATACTTGGACTCCAAGGGGTGGACTTGGGCCAACACGTCAACGCTTTTGGCCTGGTCAGCCTGGGCTTGCTTTATCATGCCTTGCTTGACCATTTGGTCCAAGATATAGTGTTGGCGGTTCAAAAGCGCGGTCTTGTTAAACGCATCGCTCGCCGCCGGGTTAAACTGGGTACTGCTGTAAGGCGAATAAACTCCTGGGGCTTGCGGTATGGCTGCCAACATACTTGCTTGGGCTAGGGTTAGATTTTTGGCGCTTGTTTGGAAGTAATCCCGGGCAGCTGATTCTACGCCGTACTCTACGCCGCCATACGGCGCGACGTTAAGGTAGCCGGTCAAGATATCACTTTTGGAGTATTCGCGTTCCAGTTCCACGGCGAGTATAAGCTCCTTAACCTTTCGGGTTATGGTGCGGTTGTCGGTCCATTGTTCGTTAAGTTTCACAAGCTGCTGGGTAATTGTTGAACCGCCCTGTACTGCTCCGCCCCCGCCGACTATATCGTGCGTGGCGGCGCGCATAATGCCGCGTACATCAAAGGCACCGTGCTTATAGAAATCTTTATCTTCTATAGCTACGGTCGCTTGCCTTATATATGGCGACATGTTGTCACCTGTGACAGGTATACGCTTAACGGCATCATAGTCTTGCCATAGTATGGTCTGGCCAGTGCGGTCGTAGTAGGTAATACTGCCGCCGATTTTGTCCCCGGATATGTCACGTACCTTAGGCAGATCCTTTCGGAAGTAGGCGAATAGGCCGATAGTGAGGAAAAAGCAAACGACAATGCCGATGCCCACAATCTTGAGGGCCATGATAGCACCCTCGCGGCTAAACCAATACTCAGCCACGCGCTTTGGTTGCAAGCGATATAGTATGCGTTTCCAACGGTCTTTCGGCAATGTGCTCAGGTAGGTAGCTTTAGCGGCGCTACGACTAAACTTGCGCGACTTCAGCTTGTCACTGAAACTCTGATTGAGCCTCAACGTTTTTTTACTAGTGCCGTTAAGCGAACGCGGTTTACGGCGCGAGCCACCGCTACCTCTGGAATTAGTCATATAGTCTCTTCTTTTTCACGAACTATAAGCATTATAGCAAATAGAAGCTTAGAAAAACCTAAACATTCCGGTATTTTTATAGCTCTTATTTCCTTCTCTATAGCCGTTAGGATATACTAGTTACCGTAGTAACGACTGTAAAATATATGACACTATCAGAAGAACTAACATGGCGGGGGTTTGTTAACCAAACCACTTTTACTAGTCTTGAAGAGCTAGATAGTAACACCTGGACGTTTTACCATGGTTTTGATGCTTCGGCCGATAGCCAGACAGTAGGAAACCTGGCAGCTATGATGCTGGACCGTTGTTTTATGCGGCACGGCCACAAAGCTATTGTCCTAGCGGGCGGCGCTACTAGCCTTATTGGCGACCCGGGCGGAAAAGACGTTGAACGAGTGCTACAAAGCGAGGAAACTATAGCCGCTAATGTAGCCAAAGCAGAAGAACAGTTGCAAAAGGTGTTTAGCGGCCACCAGTTTGAGCTCGTGAATAATCTGGACTGGACACGTAACTTGTCGGTCATTGAATACCTCCGCGATATTGGTAAGCATTTCAGCATGACGCCGCTCATTCAGCGCGACTATATTGCGAAGCGTATAGGCGAAGAGGGTGGCGGTATAAGCTACGCAGAATTTAGCTACACCATCCTGCAGGGTATGGATTACTTGCACTTGTACGACAACTATGGCTGTACGCTGCAGCTCGGTGGGTCGGACCAGTGGGGCAACTGCCTGTCTGGTGTTGACCTCATACGCCGTGCCCGTGGCGCTGAAGCGCACGTTATAACTTTGCCACTTGTTATTAACAAGGCTACCGGAAAAAAGTTTGGCAAAAGCGAGGAAGGCGCCGTTTGGCTCGACCCGGCCAAAACGAGCGTCTACAAGTTTTACCAGTTCTGGCTTAATGCCGATGACGATGGCGTCGAAGGCTACCTTAAGGTATTTACCGAACTGGGAAAAGAAGATATAGACACCCTCATGGCTTCGTTTAACCAAAATAAGGCAGAACGGCTAGCGCAGAAAACTTTAGCCTACGAAGTGACCAAGCTAGTGCATGGCGAAGACAAAGCTGAGTCTGCAAAGAAAGTGACCGAAGTATTGTTCAGCGGTGCGAGCGTGGATACGCTAGCTGATGACGATTTCGAACTTCTTAAATCTGAACTACCGGTGGTGGAAG
>DASSKV010000031.1:0-4324 GCA_035690125.1 Saccharimonadales bacterium (SeqCode)
ACATCGACGGTGTTGATGAGCTAGAAATCCTGGTTATTGATGACGGCTCTACCGACAAAACTGTAGAAATAGCAAAAAAACATGGTGTTAAGCATTTTGTACACCACCGCCGTAAGCGGGGCCTGGCGCGCTCGTTCCAAGACGGCGTGGAGTACGCTCTGGAGCAAGGCGCTGACATCATCGTCAATACTGATGGGGACAACCAATACCCACAGGAAAAACTAGCTGATTTGCTCGAGCCTATCCTAAGGGGGAGAGCGGATATTGTCATCGCGGACCGCCAAACCCACACAATAGAACATTTTCCCTGGCACAAAAAACTACTGCAGCGCATTGGCAGCCGGGTAGTCAACTATGTGGCCGGCACTAATTTGCCCGATGCAGTGAGTGGTTTTCGAGCCTACTCTAAGGAGTCGTTACTGGTACTTAACATTATTTCACGGTTCAGCTATACAACAGAGACTATTATCCAGGCGGGAGTTAAACACCTGGAGATAGCAAGTGTACCTGTCACTACTAACGCCAAAACCCGTGAATCCCGCCTTTTCAAATCCAATTGGGAAATGGTGCGCAAACAAGCGAGTGCCATTATTCGGGCTTATGTTATGTACAAACCCTTGGTTATATTCGCAAGCTTGGGTGTCGGCCTGTTCTTACTCGGACTCGTGCCCTTTGTGCGCTACCTGTACTTTGCTTTCCAAGGCGAGCGGGGCAGCCACCTACAATCATTGATAATTGGTGCTGTCCTGCTCATTGGTGCCTTCCTATGTATGGTGCTTGGGGTCGTAGCCGACCTCATCCGTATAAACCGCGTTTTGCAAGAGCAGCAATTAGAGCACACCAAGCGTATTCGCTTCCACCAACTAGAAGACGTTTTCGAAGAAGACTAACGTAGGAATTGTATGGGGTTATTTGCCCCGGGTACAACATGGTATAAGCCTCGCTGGAGGCTTTCATTCATGCTTGTCATTGGAGTATTGGGCCAGTACCACGCATCCCGGCTACGGAGTATGAATGTAAGTACACCGCCACCCCATAAGAAACACAGCAGCCCAGCGCAAACGATTACCGCCTTAATGCTGTCGTGGCGCCTGAGAACTTCACTATAACCCATAGCTAGCAGTACCATCAGCGGGACCAATACAGGTAACAAGTAACGCCCGTTTATAGCAACCGGCATGCCGGCATGCAGGTAACTTTTGTACTCGTCAAACCATAGCAGTGCGACGTACCATCCGGTTACTACGATTAACAAGTATATTTCTAGCCTGTTGTAGCGCCGCGAGACTTCACGGAATTTAACTATCAATGCCAGCAAGCCTCCAGCAAATAGCACGATTGCCGATAGTCCGGGCAAGAGCAATGGCCCCCGTGTCTCGAAGTTCGTACCGGGCCCATCAACAGCAAAAAACGTTCGGAACCACATGCCATACAGCCAATCATTGGTAAACCCTAGCGGCCCATGCAGGTTCTGGCCCTTTTGGCTAGCAAATATATAGTCGCGCAGCCATGGCGCGTAGGAACTACAGCGCTGGATGCTTAACACTTGCACACAGTCAGGCACTGGCTCATGGTAACGCGCCAGGTTAACGCCATAGCGCTCTACAAATAACACGCTGCTGACAAGCAGTAACCCTATAAGCAACCAGCGCATCCGCCTACTTATAAGTGTGAGGCCGAACCATACTGTCTTCCAAAACTTCCGCTTCCTACCAAGATAGTAATAGAACAATACTGCCTCGTACAGAACCAGGGCGATAAACACCGGTAGGAAAGCGTACTTAACCAAGCTTGCGAGCAAACAAGTAACGGCCAGCACGGCAAACAGCTTTATATTAAGCCGTCCGTACCGCGCCAATTCGTTATTAAAGCGCACCGCCAACAGTAATACTAAAGCCACTAGTGGCACAAACAGGTTATCGTAATTGATTTGCGCCGCCAAAAACGGCGTTATAGGCAGCAAAACAAAAAATGCCAGCACGATATGCGCCAACGTGCGACTAGCGCCGGTATGCAATAATAATCGTCGTAAAAGCGGCAAGCTCGTAGCAAACATGGCAATGTTGACAAGGCGGAGCGCCATAACTTGCCCGGTCTGGCCATGGACAAACAAGCTTATAAGCCGGTAAGGAAAACTCATAAGGTAGTGGTATAAGTAGGAAGGGTCGCGGTAGACCGCCCCGAACATATCACTATGAGTCGGTTGTGTCACCCAAAAGGGGCTTATGTGGCGGGCGTAGAGACGGATTATGCCCAAGTGGAAATCTTCGTCAAAAGCCATAGGGTAGCGGCCGCTAAGGGCAATCCATAGTGCCTGGATTACCAGGAGCGCCACAACCCCATAAAAGAATTTTTTGGACGACACGAGCGTAGCGATTTTTTGCATGTTTACAGCTATTATACTCGGTTAGCTGATACGAGCCTGACAACTTACACTGGTGACAGCAATAACGGCAGTGCGCTACACTTAAAGCCATGGTGCGAATACACTTAAAACAATTTGCAGCTATAGCAATACTGCTCGCAACCGTCATATTGTTTACCCGCTTCTTTATGCAGCATCCCGCCTACTGGCAGCAGCTGCGCCAGGTAAGCCCCTGGACCATACTGTGGGTAATCTTGTTGAATGTCCTCATGCTCGCAGCATTGGTTGGCATATGTACTGCTACGGTAAGCCTTAGCGGCCGGCATATCGGCCTCCGTGATAATTTCTTACTCACATCGTATTCATCCATAATTAATTTTTTTGGACCTCTGCAGAGTGGCCCTAGCGTACGGGGGATATACCTAAAGGCAAGGTATGGCGTTCGGCTGCGTGACTATACCCTGGCGACCCTGCTGTACCTGGGGCTGTTTGCTGCCTTTAGCGCTTTTTTCCTGCTTGTTGGTACAAGGCCGTGGTGGCAAACACTCATTGCCCTGTGCTTGGTTGCCGGCTTCAGCAAATTTGTCTACCAGCAGTTCAAAAAGCGTGACAAACAGGCAAATGAGTCGCATTTCGCCCTCCGGGCCGAACCGCTTGCGCTACTGGCGCTTCTAGCATTTGGGCAAGTCCTTATAACCATAGCGTGGTACTTTATTGAGCTTCGGGCCGTAAACCAACACGTAAGCCTGCACCAGGCAATGTCGTATGCCGGGGCAGCGAACTTTGCCTTGTTTGTTTCCATCACCCCCGATGCTATTGGCATCCGCGAAGCTTTTCTGGCATTTACGCAGCATATCCATCATGTTTCTACGGCTAATATCATATCCGCTAACCTTATTGACCGGGCTGCCTACGTCATATTCTTGGCAATGCTATTCGTAGTGGTACTACTTACCCATGCCAAGGCCCGTTTGCGGGTTAAAACAGCCGCTGCAACCGAAGAATAAGCAAGAGCCTGCTCATGATCTTTTTTCGATGTTGGCCGTGCCAGCTGGTGAGGTGATATGCTGGCTCAGGTGAAGGAGATGTACCTAAAGGTAACCGAGGAGCGGTAGCCAGCTTACCAGCCGCCAGGGGTGCGGACAAGTGCGGGAAAAGATGGTGGGCAGGCTCTTACAGCTAAATCTCAATCGGGAAAGTATAATAATAGTATGCGAATATTAGTTGTTGAAGATGAAGAAAAGATAGCAGCCGCCCTCAAGCGCGGCTTGGAGCTGAAAGGCTATGCCGTGGATGCAGTAAAGGATTCTGATACAGGCCTGAGCTACGCTGTTGACCCGGACTATGACGCAATAATCCTGGACCGCATGTTACCCGGCAGCATGGACGGCGTAGAAGTTGCCCGAAAAGCACGGAGCGAAGGCCAGCAAGCCCCCATACTCATACTGACAGCGCGGGGGGCAGTCAGCGACAAAATAGAAGGTTTGCAGAGCGGTGCAGATGACTACTTGGTCAAGCCGTTTTCGTTCGATGAGTTGCTGGCACGCTTACATGCGCTTATGCGCAGGCCGCCACTTCAAACGAGTAGCGTACTGGAAGCCGGCGACCTACAGGTCGACCCGGCCAACTATGCTGTAACACGGGCCGGCAAGTCCATAAAGCTCTCGCGCAAAGAGTTTTCACTACTCGAATACCTGCTACGCCACAGCGGTCAGGTCGTGACCAAAGATATGATTATTACGCATGTCTGGAACGAGGATGCGCTGGTATTGCCGAATACGGTAGAAGTATATATGGGTTATTTGCGCAACAAAATTGACCGCCCATTCCCTAAAGCGAAGCCGCTTTTGCATACCATGCGAGGTTTCGGCTATAAGTTGAGCGCATAGCATGTTCCGCTCTGCTACCGTCAAGTTAACCGCCTGGTACCTAGCTATCGTTATGGCTATCAGCCTTGTC
>DASSKV010000032.1:0-8362 GCA_035690125.1 Saccharimonadales bacterium (SeqCode)
CCGCGCTTATACAGGCCTACGCCGGTACATCCGTTATCGTGAACTCCACTGCTGCCCAGCAAGCCAACTTCAACGTCCAGGCGGCCTTAAGCGGTACAGTTGCCGGCGTCGTACAAGGAGCTTCCAGTGGCAGTGCGGATATCTTCCAGGCCAAAGATGGCAGTGGCAACAACATACTTTCCGTGAACGGCGCTACCGGAACCACGCTAGGATCCTCCAATTCAGTCACTGGGTTGCTTACATTCGCGAACAGCGGAAACAGCAATACTATATCTATCACTTCACCAACAAGCGTGGGACAAACATATACCCTAACCTTACCTTCCGCCACACCTGCAGCGGGCCAATGTCTGGCGGCCGGAGCAGCCACACCTACACAGCTGGTCTTTTCATCCTGCGCCAACCAAGTTACCAGCGTTGCAATTAACTTCGTAAACAACTGGAAAGCTAGCGGCAACGCCATCAGCAGCCTGAGTGTTTCACCTAACGCTGTCGGCGACCTTATGGTCTTCTTCTCCAGCCCGAACAGCGCCACCAATGTCGCCAGCGTATCGGGTGGTGGCGTCAGCACCTGGACTAAGGTTACCGGTATAACAAGCGGTTCAGGTTCGGCTACATCTTCAATTGAAATGTGGCGCGGTATTGTCACTACTGCAGGAGCGAGTACGATCAACGTAAGCTTCAACAGTCCTACCGGTAACCCGAACGAACTTGCGGCTATGGAATTCACGACCGGAAGCGCAACCGGTTCTTGGGTAGTCGACGCTAGCAGCGCCCAATATAACAGCACAGCCAGCACGACTGTTACCTACCCAAGCCTTACTCCGCAAAGTACCAAGGACCTGTATGTCGGTTACGGCTCAACTGGCTCTGTCATGTCAGCTGGTAGCACAACCGGTTATACCTATCTTGCAGGCAGCCTCACCAGCCGTGAAGGTCTATACAACAACTCCGTTAGTGCAACAACCCAACCAACGGCTACTCAGAGCGCTTCCGGCACGTCTATAACCGTGGGCGCCCTAATTGCCGCCTACTCGAGTTCATCAGTTATTGCTAACTCTACAGTCACCCAGCAGGCTAACCTTAATGTTCAAGCAGCCTTTACCAACTCGGTGGCTGCAGTGCTTCAAGCCGCACAATCAGGAACCGCAGACGTCTTGCAGATAATGGATGTTAATGGAAACGTTGTCGACAGTTTCGGTAATACCGGCAACCTTTTGGTCAAACCTTCCACGGCTTCGGCCTCAGCTTTACGGGTACAAACAACTGGCGGAAACAACGTATTTTCCGTCGATACCAGTAGTAATTTAGTTGTCATTGGCTCCGGTTCAACCGGCCAATCCAGCCCGTCGCTGCTGGTAGTGGATAACGAAACTGGCACAACCGCTGATCCTTCGGTCCTCAACGGCGCGATGTATTACAATGCCACTACGCGCTCCTTCCGTTGTGGCGTTGCTGGCGCATGGCAGAACTGCAATGGCCTGCTCTATGCCAATACCTCAAACTCATCAGCGAACAATAACTGTTCCAGCGGTTGTTCGGCATTCAGTACAGTCGCCGCCGTCCCTGCCAACTACTGCCAGGCTGGCCGCGTTATAAAGATGGCGGCGGCAGGATACTTCTCCTCTGCAGCGACACCGTCTAACCTCCAGTTCGGCGTATACTATGGTACTGATAGTTCTACGGCAACAAATGATACATTACTCGGTACACTCCCACCGGCCGCCACCGTAACTTCAGCAAGTAACAATAGCTTCTCGCTCAATTTCAACATCATATGTTTCTCTACAACAACCATGCAAACAAGCGGGATCCTGGGCATCCAGACAAGCACTGCCGGCTCTGGCATGACATCCCTGCCGCTGGCATCGAGCAGTGGTACCACCGTAGTGTCATCGAGTACCAAAAACCTCTACATCTTCCCCATATGGGATACCGCTAGCACATCCAACACGGCTACCTTAACCCAGATGATAGTCAACAGCTTCTAGCGAATCTATTTCTTAAGAGCCAGTAATATCTGTTTCAGGTCAGCCGGGTTAATATCACCTGGTGCCGTGATGATAACCCATGGTCCATTATTAATAGGTACGCTCACCAACGTCTGCAGCTGGTAGGCGCCTATTTCCGCTTGCCCAAGAGGAGTTTTGTAATCAATCCTTAGCGGAATATAACTGTTGTTGAAAGCCTGCAGATCATTATCTGAAGGTTTGGTTTGCACAGTGAAGACTATCTTCTTGCCGCCATCGTAACCCACCGCATATTGCACTCCTTGGTTTAAAGGGTTCGCAAACGAGTCGGTATCGAGAATATAACCCTTCGGCAACTTCTTGGGGTCAGGGTAATAAACCGGGAACTTTACCGACTGAGCCACAGTTTTAGGTACTGGGCTCGTCGTATGGGCAATTTGCAGGATGCCAATCGATAGCATTGCGATGATGAGTAGCGTACCGGCAACTACTTTAATACGCTGGCGCTTGCGGTGAGCGCGCAACAGAGACTGCTCCTCTAGAAGTTCCAAAGGCCGTATACGGTACGCTAGTGATGAAAGGTAAAACTCCTCAACGCTCTGCGTTTCAACGGCTTCTTCTTTGGGCGTGACTACAGGTTCTTGGGCGTGCGGTTCAGCCTGTTGCTCCACCACCTTGGACGGCTGCTTTGCGGCCTTCTTAGCTGCAGCTTTAGTAGGTGCCTTTTTAGTAGGCTTCTTGGTTGTCTTTTTGGTTGTCTTCTTAGCTTTTCCCGCCATTGCTATTACCTTAACGCTATTTTAGCCAATACCACAAGCCTTTAGGGCTTTACGCGGCTTTTGATACTTCTAACTCAGCCTGGTATACCCCGGAGCGGCCATGGTAGGTACACGTAACCTTTACGGGCCACTTACCCTCCGGTGTAGTAGCCGGCACAGTCCAGCTCCAGCCGGCTGTACCGTAATCATCTGCTGTCTTGTCCACCAAACCAGAATCTGTGGCAGCGACACTGTTGTAAGTGACGACGATAGTACAAGTAGATGTCGGCTGGGTATGTACTTGTATGGAAGCATTGTCCCCCGGCTTTACCGGCGTAGTAAACGAGCCTATGGCAACCCCTTCCGGCGCGTTATCGGCCGGCTTGGCAGGTGCTGGTAATGGCTGGGCGGCAGCCTCAACCTTTGGGGTGGCTGCCGTTTCGGCAGCGCGTGGCCCAAAGAAGTAAGTGTATGCCACGCCTCCGCCAGCTAGTAGTACTAGCATTACAAAAGCGCTTATGGCTACGTTACGGGCCGTTTTACGGGCTTTTGTCCGCTTTTGTGGGGGAAGCATCTGTTCTTCTTCTTTCGTGGATTCTACAGTCTCTGTAGGGACTTCAGCCGCAGCAAACTCTGGCTCAACGGTTTTTAACGCTTCTGGTCCAGGCGCAACAGGTAGTGGCTGCTCGGTTTTGACAATACGGACAGCTATCGTTTCACCATCATCTTGCGGCGCAGCAAGGGCATTACTTACCTCTTTATTTTTCTCACTCATCGTAATTATCTTACCATGCTTAAGCTTACTCATAAAAAGCATGACCACTGTCATGCTTTTTATATGGTCGGGGTGACAGGACTTGAACCTGCGACCTCACGGCCCCCAGCCGTACGCGCTACCAACTGCGCTACACCCCGTTTGTGCTGTGGTAATTATAAGAGATAAGGGAACATTAACCAAGCCTCGCTTATCTGTTAATATATCCTTATGGGACTTAGGGTAAAACTGCCGATATTATTGATTATTCATCTTGCGAGCATCGCGCTGATTGCATTTGCCTACTTTACACGTCCGGGCAGCGTACTTATATATCCATTATGCGGCGGCGGGTTCGCTCCCTTACCGAAAGGACCAGGTATCTACAATGGCCCCTGTATCGCTGCAGGGGAAACAAAGTTCTTATCACCACCTTACCCTCTCTTGTTTTACGCACTGTTGATATTCCTTATTGTGGCAGCAATGGATTTAGTTTTGCTTTTAAAAAGTAAAAAGCCAAGGAAATCCTAGCCCGCGGTCCCCGCGAAAATCCAGCGAAGCGAATTTCGTAGGGTGGAGACGAGGCTTTGCATGTAAGCTGAAGCAAAACAGCTCCCGCTGTTTGGCGGAAGCTGCAAATGCAAAATGAGTCGGGTACCGAGGTGATCACCTGAGATGTACCCAGGTGGGTGCTCGCATTCACTAGCCACGGCTAGTAACCATTTAGAGCTCCCTAATGATTAGTATTCAGATAATCATTCGCTCGGCATCGGGGGTTTCCCTACCCGACACCTTCATTATACTCGCCTATTGGCACCAAGTAAGATGTAATTTTGTCATCCAAGCAGCAAGTTTATAAGATGCTGGTCTATGTTAATGACGGTTGGGCCTAAGATGTTAAAGAATAGCACCATGAAGATAAGGATTGCTACTAAGCCTAGCTGCTCAATCCTGGCCATTACATCCCGTAGCGCTTCCGGTGCGAAGGCGTAGAGCAAACGTGAACCGTCCAGAGGTGGGAATGGAATCATATTGAAAACAAACAGCGCAACGTTTATGGCTGTAAATATGCTCAGGAAATCACCCGCTGCCCCGTAAGGCGCAAGGCGGTAAATGCCGCCTGCTGCTGCTGCCAAAACCAGGTTAGTGAGCGGCCCAGCGAGGCCAACAAGCGCTGCCCCGTACTCATCCCATTTTACCCGCGCCGGGTTAAACGGCACCGGTTTGGCGGCGAAAAATGGCGGCAAGCCGCTGATTATAAGAAGTAAGGGCAACAGTACTGTAGCAAATATGTCTACATGCGCCAGTGGGTTCAGGGTTATGCGCCCCAGGTCGGCAGCCGTCCTGTCTCCAAGTTTAAAGGCTATAAAACCGTGCATAGCTTCGTGAAAACCCACCGAAACTATCACGGCCACCAGGACATACAAAATTTCGAGGCCGGTCAAATGTCCAAACATCTCTTTAGTTTATAGTTTTTAGTTTGTAGTGCATAGATACAGCGGCTTCAAATCTACAAACTCGCAACCATAAACTATAAACTTCCCTGTCAAATAGTTGACTTCTAATCTGTTATTGGGTACAATTAACCACTGAATCTTTAGAGGAAAATACGATGCAGAAATGTGATTTAACCGGTAAAGGCAAACAATACGGCAGCAATGTCAGCTTTAGCCAGCGCCACACCAAGAAAGTCTGGAAGCCAAACCTTCAGGCTAAGACAGTTGTTGTTGACGGCAAAAAAGTAAAGATGCAACTTTCTACCCAGGCTATCCGCACCCTCAAGAAAAAGGGCCTGTTAGAGCCAGCAAAATAAGCAAGTTGTTAGTAATTAATAAGCCGCCCACTGGGCGGCTTTTCTATAACCTAGCACCTTATTAACTCTTTTCGAGCACAACCAACTGCGTAATGTCCGTCAGGTCAGTCGGCTTAAGCTTCAGTTTCGGCACCGTTTCCTTTGGCTCCATAGCCAGTTCTTTGAGCGCCCCACCCAAACCAAGCTGCGGTACTGGGTATTTCAGGCTTTTGTCATCGTAGTGCGTTGGTATGACCAACTTAGGTTCAATCTCTTTTATAAGTTTTAGGGCCCCTACTGGGTCTAACGTGTAGCCGCTACCGCCAACCGGTACGAACATTACATCCACCAGGCCTATTTGCTCCCATATCTTCTCTGGCAGGTCGGGGTGCACGTGGCCGGTAACTAACACATTGAACTCGCCGGCGACCAGCTTATACATAGTAGCCGTGCGCTGGCCTTCCTCATCCATGTGGGCACGGGCAGCTATACCCATGATAGATATGTCCCCTACTTCGTATTCGCCGGGTTGGTCCAGGGCTATCCGGCAGGCCTTTGGCTCACCGTGCGCCATAGTGTACAACGCCACATCCTCGGGCTTCAGTATGCTTTTACCACCCAGGTCAGACAAATTATCATCAACGACTATCCGGCTGCCTTTGTAGCTGATGCTAACACAATTAGCTCCATAGAATTGTAAATCCATACCTAAAACTCCTTTATACCTAGTCTAACAGATTATCAGTGTCTACAACGACCTGCTTCTTAGCGTGCAGTACTTGCGACACAAAACGGTCCTTGATAGTTTGCCGGTACTTGAAATCGCTCAAGTTCATAACTGTATAGCGGATATCCTTGCCTTCCTTGGCTTCCAACTCTGCTACATACTTGGCAACTGCATTCTTGTTCACATCACCCACTAGCAGCAGGTCTATGCCGGCAGATTCATCGCGCGTGAACTGACCTGTATATATGAGTAAGTTAACGTGGCCGAGTGCCTTGAACTCATCCTGCTCATCATGTTGCTCAGCAACGGTAGCCGTTTTCTTACTCACCGCTTTACGCTTGCCGCCGCCGAATATCTGCTGCAGTGGTTCGTAGAACTCGTACTTTTGGTTTACCTCGTAGTACAGCTTGTTGTCCGTGTTGTCGGATGTAATGATGCCAACGTTTAGTAAGTTAGCCAGTTCGCGGCGGACTGAGTTTATTTGTTCGTCGATTTTGCGGGTTATTTCGCGGACGTAAAATGAGCGGTTCGGGTTGCTGTAGAACAACTGCAAAAGCTTGACGCGAGTCTTGGAACCGAAGAGTTGTTCAACCATGTCCTCATTGTAGCAAACAGCAGTAATTAAAAGAATGTTATTTGTTCAAGAATGTTGTAACTAGCTCATCAATTAACTGTTGATTTACAGGGGTGGGAATCCAGTGAATACTATTATTACGCTTGAACCAAGTCCGCTGGCGTTTGGCTAAGTCCAAGGTGCCCTTTATTATTCGCTGACTGGTTTGTTCCATACTCGCCGAACCCTCAAAGTACTCGCGCCATTCTTTGTATCCTACGCCCTTCATGGGTTCCGCATCCCAGCCGTATTCTTTCGCCAACTCTCCGACCTCAAACTCCAAGCCAGCTGCCAGCATGGCATCCACCCGTTTGGCTATACGCTCAGCAAGCGTGTCGCGCGAAGTTTGAATACCAAGCACTAGTGTGTTTGGGCGAAGCGGTTTGCGGGTAGGCAGAGCTCCTTTGTTTTCTATAAGTCGTATGACGCGGCGCTTGTTACGGGTATCGATACCGGTTGTGTCCAGCCCCTTTTGTTTTGCGAGCTCCACTACCTGCTCCAGTTGCATACCGTTCAGCTTTTCACGTAGCTCAGGTGGAGGAGCTGATAAAAACCCGTAGCTATAAATAACACTGTCTACATACAGGCCAGTTCCGCCAACCAATATAGGCAACTTCCCGCGCCTATATATAGCGTTAATGGCTGCCTGGGCTAGCTGCTGGAAAATAACCGCGCTAAAACCACCCCTGGGGTCAGCAACATCAAGCAAATGGTGCGGCACCATTGCCCGCTCTAGCATCGATGGCTTGGCAGTTCCAATATCAAAACCCTTATACACCGTCCAGCTATCAGCACATATAAGCTCGCCGTCAAACTTTTTGGCCAGCTCCAAGGCCAAAGCCGACTTCCCGCTGGCCGTTTCCCCTACCACCACAATAAGCGGTACTATTGGCTTGGCCACCACAGCAATCCTTGTACATCCACTTTGTACTCATCTGTTACTTTTACTCCTTCAGCTTCCAAAACCTGCTTATGGCCTTGACGGCCGCCGGGGTAGCCACTGGCCAGGCCGCCGATTTTGTTGACAACCCGCTGCCATGGTAAATCCGGGTCGCCAAAATGGGCTATACCGCCCACTATCCGCGCCGCCCGGGCATTGCCACACAGCGCGGCCAGTTGTCCATAGGTCATTACCCTTCCTTTGGGTATTTGCGCTACCAGCGCCTCCACCCGCTTTCGAAAATCAGGCTCCTGCTTTTCCATCAAAATACTCCAGCACTGCCTGCCAGTTTTTTACATGGCTAACACCCGGCGGCAAATTCTTAGCCTCTGACCAAGCATAGTTTCCGAACAACAGTGCCGGTATGCCAACAGCTGCCGTCGCTAAACAGTGTTTGGGCTGGTCATCTATCAAGTAGTTTGCCCCAATCTGTTGGCACAGCTCAGCTTTGGTATGTATATGGGCGTCTTTAGGCTGCCCCTCATAGAACCCAGCTAGATGTATTTCGCTAAATATATCCCTGTAATGCCTCTCCAGCCACTGGAGCGTTTCCTCGTGTATATTGCTTACCCTGGATGTCACGATAACAAGTTTGTAAGTTTTGCTAAGTTTTTGCAGTACTGGCAGAGCTTCATCGTAAGGGTCAAAGCCGCTCACTACATTCGATCCGTAGACAATATGAGCCCGCTTTTTACCTTCTTCATGGTCTACTCCCCACATCTCAGACCAATTCTCGTTGTAATCATCAACAGATAGATTCGTACCCCACTTTTGGTTGCTAAACTCAACCCAGCCGGCTGCACTGGCG
>DASSKV010000033.1:0-11421 GCA_035690125.1 Saccharimonadales bacterium (SeqCode)
TAAGGGTGAGTCATTCACGCGTGAAGAGACGCTTAAGGGCGTCGAGGAAATAATAGTATGAGGCATTTTACAGTCAACACTTCACAGTTCGCAATTAATTTTCATTGGTCATTGGAAATTGGCAAATCATTGAAAATTGAAAAATGTAAATTGAAAATTGGAGCATAGCGACTGTGGCTGTACACCAGCAAGCCAGTACCGGCGAATTCGTAGACGACGGCGAAAAGCAGGTAGTACAAAAGGGCGAAAAGCCCACAATGCATGTTAAGGTCTATTCACCGTTCCAGATATACTTTGACGAACCTGCCTATAGCATAACAGGCGAGAACGCTACCGGGCCGTTCGATATCCTGCCGCAGCACCACAATTTCATTTCCTTGCTCAATGCCTGCGAGCTCATTGTCCGGATACCTCTCGGAGAGCGTAAAATCCGCATATCCGGCGGAATTATGCATGTCAAAGCTGACCATGTGACCGTCTTCCTCGACGTCTAATTAACCAGATAAATTTGAAATGTAGTGTTTCAGGAAGGAGCAGGAACGGTTCGCTGCAAGCGAATTCGGATTAATTCCGAAAGTTCCGATGAGGGAACCGTGGGTTCCCTCATGGACGTTAGTCGAGGATGAAGTAGTCGTAACCAAAGTTGGCATTGGCGGGAGGGGTGTCTGCCGCGCAAATGCTGAAGTTGCTAGTTGAACGGTTGACATAGTAAGCGATACTGCCAGCTGCGGAGCCGACCGGTGTTATAAGGACGTGTGGGGTTGCATTGTACTTGCTTGCGAAGGTGACGGTTATAAAACAGCCGGCGCTTGGGCTGCCGCCTGTGTTTATGCTAATGGAGCCGCTAGTGTCGCTGCCGCTTACGCTAGCTGTGCCGCCGCTGCCAAGCGCAGAGCCGTTAGAGCGCGACGGGGTAGCCCCGCCGGCGGTTATGTGGTGCGTAAGCGTCAGCTCGCCATTGAGCTGTAGTGCAGAAGTGGTAATTTGTGTTGCCGAGAGCGATCCATTGAACACGCCATTGCCATTTACGCTGAGGCCTTTCTGGATAGTTACCTGCCCTTGGAGGGCGCTGTCCCCCAGTACTGCTAAGTTCTTTGTAACCTGGACTTGGCCGAAACTGCTGCTGCCAGATACGGTAACGCCAGCCAACGATAAGCTGCCGCCTATCTGTAGGCCGCCGGCAACTTCCAGGGTGTCACGCACCAGCACCTTGCCGGCAAAAATAGCGTTGGACTGCACCTTCAGTACTTGGCTTGAGCTACCTACGGTGGTATCGGTGTTGGCTAGCTGCTCCAAGGCCTTTTGGTCAAGGGTTTGGGTAGATATGTTAGCAGTGTTTGAACTCTTTTTGCTATTCAGGTAAGCGACGACTGCTAGCCCGGCTGCCAGCACCAAAACAAAAACGAATATTATAAGGTATACATTGAACCGCTCGCCAAGATGCTTTATGCCCGCACCTATTGAGCGGCGAGGCGGCTTGGGCGCCGGCGTACCTGGCGCCGGCTGTACGGTGGGTTCACTGGTGGTTACTGTTTGGGCAGGCCCATCAGCCACGGGGCTTTCGACCTGCGTAGAGGTGTCTTCTAGTGTTTCGAGCCCGTTGCTGTCGTCATCGAGCGGCGCAGTTGGTTTATTGTCCATATAGCGTAAGCGTTATTACCTATTAGTGTACTAGAAAACAGTAAAAAGCGTAAACGGATTGCGTTTTGGGCGGATACATAGGAAAATAGCTAGGAAAGTTATGTCGTGGAAAAAAACAGCGCAAAGTGTAATCCTTAGCTTGGTAGTCACATTCGGTTTACCGGCTGTGGCTTTTGCGACTTGTGGTGCCGGGCAGCAATCTTGTTCGTCATCCTATTCGGTCGGCGAAACATTCTTTGGCAGCGGTGGCAACCTAAATAGTTGCGGCTCAACTTATTGTTCAAAGCAGTCCGCAGGTGAGACGGCAGTCGGCAACACCAAAGGCACAACCTACCAAGCCCAAGCGGGCTTTAACACCAACCGTGACCCGTACATACAGCTTATTGTGAATACGGCCAACATTGACCTTGGCTATATGCAAAGCGGCACCACAAAAACCACCTCAGCTACTTTTTCGGTTAAATCGTATCTTGCTAGCGGCTATGTAGTCCAGTCAAACTCACCTGGACCAACGACCCCCGGCCATACACTCTCGCCTATGAATACTGCCGCGGCTTCTAACCCTACCGCGGAGCAATTTGGCATCAACCTTGTTGCCAACAATAGCTGTGGAGGCGGTATGCCGGGGAGCCTCGGTGCAAGCCCCATCCAGGTGCCGAGCAGTGCTTATAGCTTTGGGGCGGCAGCTACCGGCTACAATACCGCGTGCCAGTTTAAATATGTCAACGGCGATACTATCGCACAGGCTAATTCCAGTTCGGGTGAAACGGACTACACCATATCGTACATATTCAACATAGCAGCCAACACGCCTTCGGGCTTGTACACTATGGCGCAGACCTTGGTGGCTACATCCACTTACTAGGCAATAATGCGTAGGCCAGTTGCGGCCAGGGTGCAGGTGGATAGTAAGGGTTGTGGAAAAGTGCTTGCATCTGTATAGCGCTAATGTTAAACTGCCCGTGTATCTCTATAAAAGTAGATAAATAAAAACAAATAAAAGGAGAAATGATGAATATCAAGAAATTAGGCAGCAAGGCTACCCGCCTGTTCACTGCCTTTGCTCTGCTGGCGGCCGTGATTGCCCCAGTAGTGGTTAATGAACTGGCTTCAGCGGCCAGTTACACGTTGCTATCCCCGCGCAGTGTCAAGCTGAGCACATCGGCAACGAGTGCTACTAACGTGCAGTACACCCTAAGCTTTACTACAAGCTCCACCGGCTACACTGTAAACACATTAGCATTCGAAGTTTGTACGGACCCATTCATTGCGGCATCCTGTACTGCTCCCGATGCTACATTTAACTGGAACAAGGCTACCGTTACCATCAACAGCCAGTCAGGTATTACTGGACTGTCTGTAGACACTACTGACAGTACGGCCAACAAACTGGTCCTTACCCGCACCGCAGGTGCTATCGCAGGCAATACGGCTGTAACCATTGCTTTGGGTACTGGTTCTGCGACTGGTGTCACGAACCCTAGTACGCTAGGCACCTTCTACATGCGCATGTACACCCTTAACAACGCTACTGGTAACACAACCGGCACCCTCCAAGATGCAGGTGGCGTGGCACTCAGTACGGCTAACGCGGTCAACATTACCGCCAAAGTCCAGGAAAGCCTGACCTTCTGTGCCTACACCACAGCTAGCAGTAACACCTGTGCTACCGTAACTAGCAACGCCGTTAACCTCGGTGACGCCAATGGCATATTGTCTAACACGACAAGTAACTACACAGCGAACGCGTTCTTCAACGTAGCTACGAACTCTAGCCAAGCAGGCACGAGTGTCGCAGTAAACTTACTAGGTGACACGCTTAAGAACGGTACGAACTCTATAGCTTCTTCCGGTACTACGTGTACGGCTGACTCTACCACAGCTACCGTTGCCCAGTTCGGCATACGCTTGAGCACACTTGGTACGGGTATGGCTGCGGACAACAGCTACAACTGTTCTGCTGGTAACCACAAGCTGGACACTGCTAACACAACCGCTACCGGCGGCCAGCAGATAGCCCACATGACTGGTGCAAACGCAGAGTCGCAGAACACAGTAGAACTTGAAGGTAAGGCAGCTACCACCACCCCGGCTGGTATCTACACCTCCGCCCTGACCTTCATAGCAGCTGCAACCTACTAAACTCTCATGAGGTACTATGCGCACGCTATCCACAGCGTCAACAAGCGCAAATGCCTTAGCAGCAGCTAAAATAGGAACGCTTCTGGGATTCTCAGAAGCGTTCCGCTTATCTAAAAGGCAAACATAATGGCAAGAACTAAGACTAAAAAACACGGCATAAAATTGGCAGCACTTGTAATGTTGCCTTCAGCTGTGGTCATAAGCTTGCTTATATTACTACCGGCCTATGGCAACGGTAACCTGACTGAACGGGCGGTTACTATAGACAACCCTATAGTGGGGCAGACGGCTACCTACCAAATATCATTTACCATACAAGACCCGGATGCCGTCGGGTCCTTAAGTTTGCAGTTTTGCAGCAACAGTCCACTCGAAGTCGAAGCTTGCATAGCACCCAACGGCTTTGACCTTTCATCCGCCACATTAGAGCAAGACAACGGGCTTATTGACATGACAATATTCAGCCGGACGGCAAATACCATGGTCTTGAGTAGGCCTCCGGCGCCAATAGCGCCGCCATTAACAGTTATCTTTAAGTTGCACACTGTTGTTAACCCTAGCGACACCGGTACCTATTACGCCCGCATAGCAACGTATGGCAGCATCGATGCCTCAGGCTCACGTATATCATTTGGAGGCTTGGCATTCGCAATGGCACAAAGCGTTAATGTCAATACGGTGGTGCCACCCTACTTAATAGAGTGCGCAGCGGTGACAATACCAAGCGATGACTGCGCAAGCGCAAGCGGCAACTACATAAATTTTGGCAACCTGGCCAGTAGTACTACAAAAAGCGGCCAAAGCCAGGTATTTTTAGCCACCAATGCCCAAAATGGCTATTCTTTATACGTGAACGGTAGGACAATGACCTCTGGTAACAACACTATCCCAGCATTGCAAAACCCCGATGTTTCTAGGCCAGGCACAAACCAATTTGGTATAAACCTGCGTGCCAATAGTGACCCGGCTGTAGGTGCTGACCCGACGGGTACGAGCGCCGGCAGCGTAACTGGCAGTTACAATACGCCGAACCTATTCACGTTTAACACTGGTGATATGATAGCGACCGCCAGTACGGTTGAAGGTTCGCGCTGGTACACCATAAGCTACCTATTAAATATTGCACAGGGTCAAGCCCCCGGGGTATACAGTACCACCATGGTGTATACTGCCTTGGCTAATTTCTGAACCTTTGTTAGTATAGTAGCAACTAGTAACTAAGAGGGAAAAAACAGATATGAGAGTAAGAAACCTGATTATTAGCGTTTTCGGGGCGTTGGCGTTAGTAGCAGTACCGGCTATACCCGTTGCGGCGGCTGCGACTAATACAAGCGGCAATAATAGTGGTAATGGGCTAAGGATTTCACCCATTCGCACTGACATTGTCATTGAGCCTGGAACAACTAAGACAGTAACGGTAACTGTTCAGGACGTGTCACCAAATTCAATGACGGTACAAGCGGTTATAAACGATTTCGTAGCTAGCAACGACGAATCAGGCTCACCCCGTCTATTACTCAATAATCAGACAGCTCCTTCCCATAGCCTAAAGAAGCTTACTGGTACACTGCCCAACTTCAGCCTACAACCCAATGAGCAAAAAGATGTGACGGTCACTATAACCGTGCCCAAAGGATATCCGGGCGGCGGTTATTATGGCGCGGTGCGTTTCGTGCCTGCTGGTACTAACCCAGAGAACACAGTTTCATTATCGGCCAGCGTAGCCTCATTAATACTTGTTACTATCCCAGGAAACTACCACGAAGCTTTGTCGATTGCCAGTTTTGACATCGAGCAGAGCGGCCATATACACTCGGTGTTCTCTAAACCGAACGGTTTGGTAGCAGCCGTGCGTTTCCAGAATAGCGGCGACGTGCAAGAACAGCCATTTGGCAAGGTTTTGGTTAAAAAAGGTGACAAAGTCATAAGCTCAGCCGAGTTGAATAATAGTGACCCGCGCGCCAATGTGCTACCTGACAGTATCCGCAAGTTCACGGTTCCGCTAAAGGGGATTGGCAGCTTTGGTAAATACACGGTGGAAGCAAACCTTGGTTATGCCAGTGGCCAGCTATTAACAGCAAAAACAACCTTTTACGTAATTCCTTCAGCTTTGATTCTGGGGGTCATCATCGCCATTCTAGCAATCATACTCTTGGTCGTAGTCATACCACGGATTGTGCGCAGGCATGACCAAAGTGTGCTGCGTCGGGCTAGCCGCCGTTAACAAAGGTCTAGCTAAAACAGGCCCTATGGACTATAGGGTCTGTTTTTGTTATATAGGTTATGGTTAAATTAGTGCAGTCTTTGGTATGAAATATTTACGACAATTTGCTATGGTAGCTGTGCTGCAGTCAGCAGTGTTGCTGTTCGGTATGCTCAGCCCCGTTTACGCGGTTACGAACCCCCAGAATGGCTCGCTTGGTTTAGAAGCCACAATACCTTCGGCACCACCTAAAAACGCGGCCAGTATAGCAACCCCTAGTAATGGCGCCGTCTTTACCAACATCCCTATAACAGTCAGTGGGTTGTGCGAAACCGGGCTGCTTATAAAAGTTTTTGCTAATAATGTTTTTGTTGGCTCGACTACTTGCGCAAATGGCAGCTACGAACTGCAAATAGACCTATTTAGCGGCCGAAACGACTTAGTGACACGGGTGTACGACGCTCTCGACCAGGCAGGCCCCGATTCCAACGTGGTAACCGTTACGTTCAACGATGCCCAGTTTGAATCGTTCGGGTCCCGTGTAAGCCTTGCTAGTGACTATGCTCGCCGTGGCGCCAACCCTGGCGAAGAGCTTGACTGGCCGGTAACAATAATTGGCGGTACGCCGCCATACGCCTTAAGCGTTGACTGGGGCGATGGCAAGCCGGCGGATCTACAGAGCGTAGCCTTTGCCGATACCATAACGCTGAAGCATACCTATGACGTAGCTGGTACGTACCATGTGATTGTAAAGGCAACTGATGCTAAGGGTACATCGGCTTTCTTGCAGCTGGTGGGCGTCGCCAATGGTGCTATCCAAGCCACAACTGCTGGCAACAAGACCCCAACCGTAACGAAGACCGTGGTGGTCTGGTGGCCACTAGTGGTATTTATACCGCTTATACTAGTCGCTTTTTGGCTTGGTCGCCGGCATGAGTTATATACCCTGCGCAAACACCTCGAAGAGAGCGTTAACCAGTAAAATTACGGGTTCCGGGCTTGGCACATTTTGTGCGTAAAGCTCTGCCCTCATTCCGCCGTACCTTCTAGTACGCCTCCATTCCGGTGCTCACTTTCCACCCCAAATTGCACTCAAGCCAGAAACCCGTACGGCGTTGAGGCTTTATAGTATAAAGTTTGATAAAATATATTAGATATGTCAAAAAAAGTATTTGTTGGTATGTCCGGCGGTGTTGACTCATCGGTTACGGCTGCTCTTTTGAAAGATCAGGGCTACGATGTCACGGGTGTGTACATGAAAAACTGGAGCCAGGACCTACCAGGCTTCCACTGCCCCTGGAAAGAGGACTACCAGGATGCTAAGCGTGTGGCCGTACAATTGGGACTACCGTTTAAAATGTATGATTTCGAAAAAGAATACCGCCAAAAGGTCGTCAACTACATGGTTGCTGGCTACAGGGCGGGCATAACCCCTAACCCGGACATAATGTGCAACCAAGAAGTAAAGTTCAAGCTTTTCCTGGAAACAGCGCTGGAGGACGGCGCGGACATGATTGCCACTGGCCACTACGCCCGAGTGGTAGATAGGAATTGGCAAATGGCAAATGGGGATGCAGCTAACGCTGCGAAGCAGCACCCAACTACCAACTACCAATCCCCAACTGCCCTATTTGCGGCCAAGGATATCAATAAAGACCAGTCATATTTTTTGTACCGAGTGAGCGAAGAAGCACTAGGTAAATCACTTATGCCGATAGGTGAGCTGCAAAAGCCCGATGTTCGAAAACTGGCCGCAAGGCTGGGCCTAGCCACTGCCGAAAAAAAGGATAGTCAAGGCATATGCTTCGTAGGTAAGGTAGGCATAAAAGATTTTCTGCTAGCCGAGCTGGGCGAACAGCCGCACGGCCCCATACTCGACCAAAACGGCAAGGAAATAGGCGAACACGACGGCGCGCTGTTTTATACCATTGGCCAGCGCCACGGGTTAAATGTAGGCGGTGGCCTCCCATATTACGTGGTGGGCAAGGACATGTCCAAAAACGAAGTGTACGTAACGACCGATTTAAGTGACGACCGGCTTTGGAAAAAGGAGCTGAAGCTTGCGAGCCTGCACTGGATAAACGCAGCGGCTGAAGCGGGCAAACCCTACCAGGTGCGCACCCGCTACCGGGCCCCGCTAGTGCAATGCTCGATAGATATAAACGGGGAAGGGGCGGTAGTTAAGCTCAAAGACGAAGTCCGTGCCATAACCCCGGGCCAATCCGCCGTGCTGTACGACGGCGACCGTGTTATCGGCGGCGGGGTAGTTGTTTGAGTGCGCTCACAGCCGGTTTGCCCTCGGGGACAGGCTTATTGACGCGCACAACTTCACTGTTTGCACTAGTAATGGGCGTTTCGGGCGAAATGGACATAGTCGCATCGGTATTAAGGGTAAACAAATTCTCGGTGAAGGTGTCAGTATCCTTGTAGTAGCGGATTAGCTTAAAACGGGCAGGGTTGTTAATGGTCCCGATTTCAAAACCGTCACCGTGCCCGTGGGCACCGGTGCTTGGGCTTGTCACCTCGATAGTAGTGCTGGTGCCGTTAGTATATATGCGGTCAGGCAGAAGGTCGTATGAGCGGCCGTCGAAAACTATGCGCGGGCACAGGGACTGGGCAAGCTGGCTACCAATATCCTTTGAGTCGTGGCCAAAAACGAAGAAAGGCTGTGTGCGGCAAGTTTCTGCTAGTACAGTAACGGCGATACTTTGTTCGGTTAGTCCAGCCTTAAACAAGTAATCAGGTTGGCCAAAAGGGGAGCGCCAAGCGTCGTTAAAACCAATATAGCTTAAGCCATTCAGGGTGTGGGCTTTGCCATCAGCAACAACAAAGCCGGCCTTACGCATAAGGGTCATTGTGTCGGCTGAATCATGGCGTCCCCTGGCGGCAAGAATGGTTGCCTTGGAGCCAGCATAGTAGCGGTAGGTGTCTACCGTCTGGGTCTCGTATTTTGAGCCAGTTGCAGAAACATCGCCATCAATAACTGAATATGTAGGGTCCAGTTGCTTTGCTATCGAACCAACAACCTGTTCCATACCACTGCGGCCCTGGTAATCATCGGAAACGAGCCAGGAAACCACATTAGGACTATTCGAAAGGTGCCCAGCGCCAAATAGCTTGTGAGTAGCTACGAGGGCGTTGGCGGTTGCCCGGTCATAAAACACTTGTATAGTTTTGGCTTCTTGTACTACCGATTCGCCTAACGCGCCGCCCACTTGCATGTTGTCCAGCGGGCTGAGCGGAGTATTGGCGAACACTGCTTCTGTATGCAAGCTTTGGTACGAACTACCGCTTGCGACCACCCACAGGCCAGATGCGCTAAGTGTGCAGGCCAACGCAACGCTACCAATACGGCTGGCTTTCTTAGGCCATCGGTCCACATGGCTTTCTATTGTTACCTGTTCTTCTGGTTTGCGCCTGCTCAGGTCACGCTTATTTGACAGTGCGGCACCACCTATAAGCGCCTCTGCCGTTAGAACCCCTAAGAACGCACCGCCGCCAAAACGTATATCGTGCCAGACTACAGCATCGGCAATCCGCTTTTCCTCCGGTTTTATTTCATAAAGTTGCTCTGCCATGCCTTCAATGGAGTTTGTCTGGCCGTCGCCATTTTTGCTTACATCGGCCGTCGCTCTTACCCCGACAGATTTACCGAGTAACGTTTTGTGGTAGGGCATGTCCAGCGTTACTAAGCCGCCCAAAAGGTCAGCATGGGAAGTGGCTTGGCCAATTTCGGTGCGTACACCTAGGTCCATGCCGGCGACATTTACATGGGCCTCTGGACCCCATTCGACCATGGCTACCGCTGCACCCACAGGAGCCAAGGCTACGCCTGACCATAAGGCAACTTTTGCGGTAATTTTAGCGGACCGAAGCGCAAGTCTCCCAATTGTATGGGAAGCAGCTATGTTCTCGACTTGCTCAAGAGGATTGTGCTCAGGAGGCAGTAGCCAGTCCTTAGTTCGTGGAGGTTCTGCTATTTCTGTCATGACTTACCCTTTAGGCACATTGTAGCGCACTTAGGCATGAAAAAAGCCGCGTTTTGCATTAGATGAGAGTGAATAGCCCATTAGGACCATCGTCGTCATCCGCGCTCGCGGCTTTGCCCTCCGGCAACCGTGACAATCATCGTTGTCGTCACGATTCTGGCCCGAAGGGCTTGCGGTTCGTCAGTTGTTAATTGGTACTCGGGGTGTACGTTGATGCGGAACTTGTGCCAGCACCGGGATGTCTGCTTCTTCTGCTTCAGGCGCTTTTCCGAGAGGCTTCTCGCATGCTTCAAGCACAAGCAGTACTGCAAAAGTCGCAGGTACGAACAGCAGAGCTAGTATCCACATCGGATAAACCTCCTTGTTAGGCGTGTACCTTACGACGCCGCATGTTCATGTGGACGCGGTGTCTGTGGGCGGCCAAGTCCAGTTCGGCTTGTGCAAGCGCGATGCGGCTATCCAGGTCGCGAAGGTAGTCGCTGCACTCATAGCGTGGGAAATGCGTTTTTACTCGAAGCAGTGATTTCCGCTTTTCCACGAGCGCGTCGTACTTATCGTCGGCTCGCAGCAGCTTGATTTTGAGTCTCACGCGCGTCAGCCAGTAATGAAGCACTTCTCCCCCTTAAAGGTCTAAGACACCTGGTGTGTCTTTGGTTGTTCTGACGAACAGCAATAGATTTTAACATAACCGATATGATTAGTCAATGTGGCCGCCTCTGTTACTTCTGATACAATATTGAGGATGACAGCGCAAGACATACGCACGGCTTACCTAGAGTTTTTTAGGAGCAGACAGCACGAACTTATACCTCGCGCACTGCTTGTGCCGCAGAACGACCCTACGACACTGTTTACTGGCAGTGGCATGCAGCCGCTTATCCCATACTTGTTGGGCGAGGAACACCCCGACGGTTTGCGGCTGGTAGATAGTCAGACGTGTTTGCGTGCGCAAGATATAGAAGAGGTTGGCGACAACCGCCACACCACATTTTTTGAAATGCTGGGTAATTGGAGCCTGGGCGACTACTTCAAGGCCGAGCAGCTGCCGTGGTTTTTTGAGTTTCTGGTGGGCCAAGTGGGGCTGGAACCGCAGAACTTATATGTCACTTGCTTTATAGGTGATGAAGCCAGTGGCATCCCCAAGGATACGGAGAGTGCCGAAACTTGGAAAAGATTGTTTGAAGAACAAGGTATAGATGCTAAACAGGTAGAAATCGGTTCCGAGCAAGATGGCTACCAAAAGGGTATGCAAGACGGCCGCATATTTTACTACGATGCCAGCAAGAACTGGTGGAGCCGCAGCGGCGTGCCGGGTAATATGCCTGCCGGTGAACCGGGCGGCCCTGACAGCGAAGTATTTTATGATTTCGGCACTCCTCACGACGAGCGTTATGGCAAAGAGTGCCACCCCAACTGCGAGTGCGGTCGTTTCCTCGAAATAGGTAA
>DASSKV010000034.1:0-3749 GCA_035690125.1 Saccharimonadales bacterium (SeqCode)
TTTATCGCCCCGGCTCCATTATTTACATCTGTAAAACGCTGTATTACCTCTGTAATGCAGCGTTTTGCTATCATAAGGGGAATATGAACGTACAAAAAGCGCTCCAGCACATAAAGAAACGTCCTGTGCTGCATTTCTTAACAGTCATGGTGCTCGACATAGCGTTTTTTAGTACTACGGACCCTAGCAAAGTGGCCGCGCCGTGGCTTATTGTGGGCTACATACTGGCTGTGGCCACTTTGTACTGGGTAGTGCGGGCGCTTGTGGCCTTTCTGGGGTTGTACTCGAAGGGCCTTAGACGCCAAAAAAAGCGCTTTACCAAGGTGTTAACGCTTACCGGGGCGATACTACTAGCTATGCAATCTGTGGGGCAGCTGTCATTGCGGGACATAGCCATGATTGTGCCACTGGCACTGCTGTCGTATTTTTACTTTACGTACGGCCGCAGCAAACGCGAAGCATAAGCAGAGCAGCTGTTCTTGGCCATACGAAGTTTCAAGCTGTTAATTCGCAAGCAACCATATATAATTAAGACTATATGAATCCGCAATTCGACAAGTCGGCCAATTTGAACCTGCCGCCCCCCATGCCGGAAAGCTCAGGGCCTGCTCCATATGAAGCACCTGAGGGCGGGGCTCGGCCTGTGGAGGCTGTGCCTGCGGCTCCTGAAAGGCAATTGCAGCCTGCGGCACCGGCCTTGCCCGCTATTCCAGCCCAACAGCAGACACAACAGGGGCAAACAGCAACTAATGTTGCACCTAGCACAACGACAAATTCTACGGCTTTACCCCAGATGGCTGATGATGCCGACCTTATAGAAAAAGAGTGGGTGAACAAGGCAAAGGAGATAATAGCCAAAACCCAGGACGACCCGTACAAGCAGAGCAAAGAGATTACTTATATGAAGTCCGATTATCTGCAAAAGCGCTATAACAAGGCCATTAAACTGAGCGAATAGTAACCATGACAACACTACTTTTTATCCTTGGCGTTGTTGTTTTGTTAATAGGCGTGGCGGCCTTCGTGGTGTTTGTGCAGTCCAGGAAGGTGTTCCGTGAGCAAAAGAACTACGAACGTTCGCTCAAGATGGTGCCGCTACTCATCCACCTACCACCGCCTAGTGATGACACGGAGGCAAACGGCAGGGATGTCCGTGACTTGCTCGACGAGAACATCTCTAAGGCACAAGTTATTTACAACATTATAGCTAGTACCGTTCAAAAGGGGTGGAAGAGCAAGTTCTACGGCCAGCGGCACTTTGCATTCGAAATAGTGGGCAGTCAGGGCTTTGTACACTTCTACGCAGCTGTACCGGTTGCCCTCGAAGAAGTGGTCAAGCAGGCCATAGTCAGCGCCTACCCCTCGGCTAGGCTTGAGGAAGTAGCCGAACACAATATTTTTAACCAAGTGGGCAAGGTAACCGGTACCGTCGGCGGTGAGCTAACCTTAAAAGAACACTATGCATACCCTATAGCTACCTACCAGGACCTGAAGCGCGACGCTATGCAGGCGCTCCTGAACGCTCTTTCTACCCTTGGTAAGGAGGACGGCGCTGCAATACAGATACTGATGCGCCCAGCCGACCCCAGTTGGCGAAAGCACGCTAGCAGCGTGGCCAGTAAGAAGCGTAAAGGCACCGACAAACAGGTGGGGGTAGGCGGCATTGCCAAGAACTTGGCAGTGGCTTTTGTGAAACCGCCCGAGGGCGACGGTAAGGACGGTGGTCCGAAGTCCCCAGAGCTCTCTAGCATGGAGCAAGCCACCCTAGACGCCATAGATGACAAGACTAGGCATCCTGGGTACGAAGTACTTATACGGGTAGTGGCCTCGTCCAATATAAGCCAGCGGGCACAGGCTATCCTTAGCAATGTTGTAGCCAGCTTTTCGTTGTATGACGCACCTGGCAAGAACGGCTTTAAATACACCCCGGCTAAAGATGTCGACAAACTGGCCACAGCCTATATAATGAGGTTTTTTCCACAACATAATAAGAAGACAATCTTGAATGCTGTCGAACTTGCAACGTTGTTCCACTTCCCAGACCAGAGGAGTATCCCTACCTCGCAGCTTACACGGCAGGATTCAAAGCAAGTGGACGGCCCCCGTAATATCCCAGAAGAGGGCTTGTTGCTGGGCTACAACATATTCCGTGGCGTCAAGAAGCCTATACGTTTGGGGCTAGGTGACAGGCAGCGGCACATGTATGCGGTTGGACAGACTGGTACTGGTAAGTCCACCTTCCTGGAAAACCTGGCGTTGCAGGACATGCTAAATGGCAATGGCTTTGCCTTTGTGGACCCGCACGGCGATGTAGTAGAGCGTTTGCTGTCCATGGTGCCAAGGGAGCGCACAGAGGACGTCATATACTTCAGCCCGGCTGACATGGACTACCCTATGGGCCTTAACCTGTTTGAATTCCACACGCCAGACCAAAAGGACTTCCTTATACAAGAAGCCTTGAACATGCTGTATAAGTTGTACGACCCGCAACACCAAGGCATTATGGGGCCACGCTACGAACACCTGTTCCGCAATGCAGCCTTGACCATCATGGCCGACCCGCAGGGTGGTACATTCGTAGACATACCGAAGTTATTCCGCGACCCAAAGTTTGTGCAGCAAAAGTTACAACATGTTAAAGACCAGAACGTAATCGAGTTCTGGCAGAAGGAAATGCCAGCCAGCCAGCGCTCTAACGAGTTCGGTGAAGTAGTAAGCTGGTTCGTCAGTAAGTTTGGCGCGTTCCTTAGTAACGAAATGATGCGCAATATAATAGGCCAGACCCAAAGCGCCTTTGACCTGCGTGACATCATGGACAACAAAAAGATACTACTAGTGAACCTCAGTAAGGGCCGCACGGGCGAACTAAACAGCAAGCTGCTGGGCATGGTGTTCGTTATGAAGTTCCAGGCTGCGGCCATGAGCCGTTCCGACATACCAGAAGACCAGCGGGTGGACTTTAGTCTGTATGTCGACGAGTTCCAAAACTTTAGCACCGATAGCTTTGCCACAATAATGAGCGAGGCCCGCAAGTACCACCTAAACCTTATAGTTGCCAACCAGTTTACGACCCAGCTGACGCCCGAAATCCGCGATGCGGTGTTTGGTAACATGGGTACTATCGTATCGTTCCGTGTGGGGCAGAACGACGTCGAGAGCTTGAGCAAATACTTCCAGCCGATATTCGACGGTGACGACCTGCTAAGAGTGCCAAACTTTAACGCCATAGTTCGTACGCTTATTGGCGGAGTGCCGACACAACCGTTCAGTATGGCCACGCTCCCAGCGCTAGGCACGCCTAACCCCAAGCTTAGCGACGCCCTCAAGCAGCTTTCGGCAGCCAAGTATGGCCGTCCCAAGGCTACAGTAGAGAAGGAAATATTTGAACGCATGGCCACCAAGGCAGAGGCGGTTAAGCCAGCCGGCGCCTTCAACTCGCCCTTTGGTGCGCCTAACCCGTGGCAAGGCGCGGCGCCAGCCCAGCCCACGCCGCCTGCTGCGCCCGGTACGGGCTCGTTCTTGGACGAGTGGCTTACGAAGCGCACTGCCCAGCCCGCGCCCCAGGCCGCCCGGCCGGTGCAGGGGGCGCCTAGCCTTGCCCCCGCAACCCCTAGCCTAACTGCTAGCCCCACGGCCATGAAGCCGGCACCTGACATCTCCTTGCCGGCCAAACCGGCTGCTACACCAGACTTGGAAGTCCCGAAGGAAAATATATCGAGCGACGAGATAGAGCAAAACGAAGTAGAGCG
>DASSKV010000035.1:0-5583 GCA_035690125.1 Saccharimonadales bacterium (SeqCode)
ACAGTTACAGTCGGTATAGTCGCCAAATACCTCGACAACGCCGACACCTACCTCTCCGTTTTCGAAGCCCTCCGGGCTGCCGCCTGGTGGAACGACGTCAATGTAGACATCAAGTGGGTGGATGCGCCAGCCTTAGGCGAAAACGGCAACGTCGAAGAAGAACTAAAGAAATATGACGGGATAATAGTCCCCGGTGGCTTTGGTAGCCGCGGCGTAGAAGGCAAAGTCAGGGCTGCCCAGTTCGCCCTCAAGAACAAGCTGCCATACCTTGGCCTTTGCTATGGCTTGCACATGGCTGTCATAGCCGCCGCCCGCACCAGCGGGCTCAGTAAAGCCAACACGACCGAGGTTGACCCGAGCACGCCACACCCAGTCATTTCAACTATGGAAGACCAAAAGGGCAAGGAAAATACCGGCGGCACTATGCGTCTAGGCGATTACGACTGCGACCTAGTAAAGGGCAGCCTGGCCGAAAGGGCATACGGCACCCGCAAAATTGTGGAGCGCCACCGCCACCGTTACGAGTGCAACCCCGAGTTCGTGGGCAAGTACGAAAGCTGGGGCATCCGTGCCGTCGGCACCAACCCCCTCACAAGTCTGGTAGAAGTCATAGAGGGTGTAGACCATCCGTTCTTCCTGGCCAGCCAGTTTCACCCGGAGTTCAAGAGCCGCCCAACCCGCCCGCACCCCATGTTCGACGGCTTTATAAAAGCGCTGCTGAAGTAATTGTTTTTTAACGGGTAATAAGGTAGCATAACCAGTATGGACCATCCAAAACGAATACTCCTTGTTGAAGACGACGACGCCTTAGCCAACGTGTACCTTATGCGCCTGCAGGCCGAAGGCTTCGATGTCCGTCGCGTTTCTAACGGCGAAGACGCCCTAGCCACCGCCATCAGCTACAAGCCAGACTTAGTAGTACTAGATGTCATGATGCCTAAAGTTAGTGGCTTCGATGTCCTAGACATACTGCGCAACACTCCTGAAACAGCCAACCTCAAGGTTGTTATGCTCACAGCTCTCAGCCAGGATAGCGACAAGCAGCGTGCGGAATCCCTCGGGGTCGACGACTACATGGTCAAATCCCAAGTGGTAATCGCCGATGTTATAGACCGCATCAAGCACCACCTCGGCCTCTAAACACAAGCACGATACTTGCAAAATAAGCAAAAGCATGATATGCTGCTTTTATGTTCAATCCTGATATCGAAAACTGGCAACATGCCATGGTGCAGCAAAATGCAAAAGAACAAAAAGAGCAGAAAGCCGACAAGACAACTGTTCCTGCGCAGAGTTCGACTGATGCTATTATGACTCCGGAATTCGTCGACAAGGTTATAGAAGGAAAACTTGAGCGGTTAGGTGAGGCCGCCGCCCGCAAGGAAGCCGCCCACGCTGCCGATAAGGCTGAAGCGGCAGAGATGATGGCCGAGATAGCTGTCCGCGATGCACTCGAAGGTATCCAGCCCGACCAACCACAGCAGTAACATCAGATTGACAAATCAAACAGCTTATGCTACTATGTTTATAGTTAGCTAAAATAAAAACATGCCCGAAACACTAGCCACCCCTTATGTAGCCCAGCCTGTAGAAGCTTTGCCCGAAGCTGCTCAGTTAAGTCCCGAATCTCAAGCTGCACATGCGGCTTTTTCGAATAGTCTGGAGGCGTTGTCAGTAAACGTGCCAGAAATAGCTGGCCGCCGCGATGAACTTTTCACTGCAGGCAATGAAGTCATAGATGCCCTCGGCGTTAAACCGGAGTTTTTCGATAAGCATGACCACGCGCTGCTTTTTGCATCCATAGCGGCAAATCTTGCAGATGTGAACAAAATGCAGCCGGGGCCAGACAACTATGACAAGAAGAATTATCTGGCAAATGCAACATTTTTGTTAACGTTAGAAGATGCGGACGGGCACACTGCGCTAAAGGAGCGCCATTTAACACAGGATGAAAGTGACGAAGTCAGCGATGATCATGCCGCAGCAATTTATCAAAAATATACTGACGGCCCGGCATCAGCCAAGCTAATCGAAAAAATAGATAAGGCAGGCTACCTAGACGAAGTTGCCGATAAGCTGGGTGTTACTGCAAAGCCGACCGAAGAAGTAAAAATCCGCGTGCTTAATATAGGCCAGCCGGGCGGCGGCTACAGTTTTAAGAAACAGGAAAATGGGCTTGAATACAGCGAAGTTAATGCCTGGGCTAAAGGGCTATCTGACAATGCTGAAGAGTTCGCACGCGATATGATCGATAGCAGTGCTAAGCTGGCTGCGGGCGCAGCAGGATTTGCCGTCGAACTGCATGGCAAGCCCGAGTTTATGATACCGCGAGAAAAAGCCGAAGCCGTACTGGCGGCGGATGACGGCGTGCACATACAAGAGGGTATTGATGCGTCACGCGTCGTAGGCACGCTTAGGCACGAATTTGCGCATACTCACGGCAATACGCGCATTGCTAAGCACTTTGGCTTTGCAATTGAGGAACGCCGCGCTGAGCATTTTGGCGGTGACACTGGTGAATACTACGACGTTAAGCAGATGTTTAACGAACTTGCACTACTAAAAGGTGTCCACGTAAAAGATATGTTTGACAAGGTTGCCGAAGCCCAAAAACGAGGCGAAGACGCCAGCATATATGATGAGCTAGCTAATGCATACGGGCTAGACGTTCTGGTAAATGTTGCTACTGCAGTTCCACGCCCATATGTGCCGTACTTCAAAAGCGAGTTCGTGAAGGACATGTACCGCTCGGGTCCTAAAATGGAAGGTGAAATAGCTGGTTTCGTAGCTGCAAAAATGACTGATGAAGAAAAGCAGATTGCCGCGAAACGAATTTTAGAGACTGTGAGTAAGGTTGCTGCAAATAACGTCACACCGGATTTCCTTATGGATTACTACGCAAAGATAGCTACACATACAGGGATAAGTAGGGAACAGTTGTTCGAAGCAGCTAACACTGCCGAAAAACAGGCGAAATAAAAATAAAGGCCCGATGTCGGCCTTTATTATGTTGAGTTACTTACTGGACGGTGACTTCTGTGCGGGAGACGGTTTTGCCGGTGAAGAGGCGGACTTTGCGGCTTTTCATAGTTACGACACCGTCTTTTGCCGCGTGGATGGTAAAGTTGCGGCTCATCTTGGTGCCAACGCCGGGGCGTTTGGTGGCGCCAACCTGGCGGACTATGACCTGGCCGGTCTTGACCTTTTGGCCGCCAAACAGCTTAACACCTAGGCGCTGGCCTGGGCTGTCGTGGATATTTTTGGCGGTACCGCCAGCTTTTACGTGTGACATACTACTTCCTTGTTATTACTAGGAGCTCGCGAGCGACCACTTGGTCTTCTCTGTAGTAGAGGAGTTGCTCGTTCCCAGCGTGCTCAAAACTTATACGATTATAGCCGATAACTTCTATCTGGTCAACCAGAGGTAAGTGTTTGAATACATTTTTGCCGGTTTGCCAAGCGGGGACGGCTAGGCATAGGCGTGTGCCGGGCTTGAGCTGGGGGTGTATGTTCTGCAGAAACTTTTTAATTATAAGGTTGCAGTCAGCGGCTGTTTGCGCCAGAAGCTCTGGAGTAGGGCGGGTGGTGAAGGGGCGGCCCAGGTAGGTTTCGGCAGCGACAAAGTCGATGGGCTGCTGCCAGTGGTGGGTGGTGGCATCGCCTTGCTCTAGTTGGTATGTGGCAGGTGGTAGGTGGTAGGTGGGGGATAGCCACTCCAGGTTCTGTTTGGAATAATCTACCATTCTTGGCTCTAGGTCGGAGCCGTAAATGCTATAACCCATGAGCAGGGCTTCTTGCAGGATGACGCCGGTGCCGCAGAAGGGGTCGAGGACGGTTTGGCCGAGTATTGTCCGTGGGATGGCCTGGCCGGCGGGTATTTCGCATATGTTTTCCAGCTTGTCCTCGGGCAGCTTGCCAGTGGCGAGGTTGATAATGGTTTGGGCGAGCTTGGGCGGCAGCATGCCAACACGGGTGTCGCGCTTGGGGCGGCCGCGGTCGCGCAGGGTGTAGCTGTCTATGTCTTGTACTTTAACCGTTTGGGCTACCACGGTTTTGTCGCCACTGCGCACGAACACCAGCTCCCAGCCTGTAGGGCCGGTGAGGTGGTTGTGAAGCACCGTGGCGCTCGACAGGGCAGGTTCTTTGTTGGGGGTAAGGCGGACACTTCGGCCGGTTTTGCGGATGGCCTTTTTGAGTGTCAGGCCGGTGGCTTCTATTTGCCTGACGTTTTCGTTAAAGCCGTACAGGCTTAGGCCGAGCTGCATTTTGCCTTCTGGCATGCGCTCGCTGTGGCCAGGCGATACTTGGACTAGGAACTTTTCTATTTCTTTCCATTTTACGGTGTCGAGCTCGGTCAGTACCTTGCAGAACTTTACACTGCCGCCTAAGCGGTCAAAAGCTAATAGGCAGGGGTCGACATCCACTATGGCGGCTTGCGCGCCAACTGGCCGGACCTTATCCGCACCGTACAGGCTTTCCAGCTCGGCCAAGCCAAGAGCCGGCTGCCGCCCTAAAACCATCAAACTTTGCATACGCCATAGTATAGCCGTTTCTGGGGTATAATTACAGGAGTTATGAGCGATACCTCAACCTGGTGGAAACGAAACTGGAAACTCATAGTCAACATTATTACGTTGGCTGCCTTAGCAATACTGGTGTACGCCATTAGGCACCAGCTGGGGCAGACATTGCGCGACTTGCACCGTATAAACATATGGATACTTTTGCTCATTATCCCTATAGAAGCACTAAACTATCACGGCCAAGCTAGGTTATACGAGCGGTTGTTTACAACAGTGGGCAACAAGCTTAGCTACCGTACGCTGTACCGCGTGGCGCTGGAGCTGAACATGGTAAACCATGTGTTCCCGAGCGGCGGCGTTACTGGGCTATCCTACTTCAACCTTCGGGTGCGCCGCTATGGTATCCGGGCGGGCAAAGCCAGCCTGGTGCATGCGCTAAAACTTGCATTAACATTCTTGAGTTTTGAAGCCCTGTTGCTTGTAGGCATGTTTATACTGGCAGCTGCCGGCCGAGCGAGCAACCTGACAATATTCATCGGTACTTCGCTTACCACGCTGCTGCTGGTCGGTACGCTTGTATTTACCTACATCATCGGCAGCAAGACACGTATAAACCAAGTCCTTACAGCCCTGACACGCTTGCTTAACCGCCTCATACGCTTAGTGCGGCCCAGCACTGCCGAGACGATAAGTATTGCCCAGGCGCGCAATGCATTCGATGAAGTGCACGATACATACCAGGAGTTCCGTAACCGCAGGCAGGAACTGCAAGCGCCGTTCTTGTATGCCTTGCTTATGAATGCAACGGAAGTAGCAGCCGTGTATGTGGTGTTTGCGGCCTTTGGGCATTGGATAAATGTCGGCGCAGTGATACTAGCCTATGCCATAGCCAACTTTGCCGGTTTGGTAAGTGTGCTACCGGGCGGTGTGGGTGTGTACGAAGCGCTAATGGTGGGCATAATGTCGTCTGCCGGCGTGCCGGCGGCACTTACACTGCCGGTGATAGTCATGTACCGGGTAGCCAACACGCTGGTGCAGATTCCGCTTGGCTATGCGTTGT
>DASSKV010000036.1:0-2343 GCA_035690125.1 Saccharimonadales bacterium (SeqCode)
TTACGGATGATGAGCGTTCACGCCTGACTGTCGACAACTGGACAAAGATAGATACCCAAGTACAGGACTTGCTTGCCGCGCCAATGGTAGGCAAGGATAGCTCGACGGCTATCGCCATCAATAGTGGTGCCCGAGGTAACATCTCACAGATGAAGAGCGCCGTCGGTATGCTCGGTGTTATGGCCGATGCATCGGGCCAAGCTATAGAGCTGCCCATTAAGTCCGGCTACATCGCCGGTTTGGACCCGCTAGAGTACTTTACTGGTACCCGTGGTACCCGCAAAGCCCTCATCGACATTGCACTTAAGACGGCTGATGCCGGATACCTAACGCGCCGCCTAGTTGACGTATCGCAAGATGTGTTTACTGTAAACGACGACACTAACGACCCTGGCTTTGCCATGCTTCGTGCTGACGCCGAAGAGATTGGCGTGAGCTACGGTTCACGCTTAGTCGGCCGTTACGCAGCCGAGGACGTTAAAGGTTACTTGAAACGCGGTGAACTCATTAGCGATGAAACCGCCTCTAAGCTGGAAGCAGACGAAAAGATTGATGGTGTACGCATAATGAGTGCCCTCAGCTGCACCAATGTCCGTGGCGTGTCACAGAAGTCTTATGGTGTTGACCCTGCAACCGGCAACCTGGTTGTTGACCACCACCCTATTGGCGTCATTGCCGCCCAGTCCATTGGTGAGCCAGGCACACAGCTGTCTTTGGACTCTAAGCACCGTTCCGGAGCCGTCCTAGCCGACGACACCGCCCAGGGCCTTAGCCGTATCGAAGAGCTCTTCGAAGTCCGCTCGCCAAAGGGTGTTGCGTACCTTACCGAAATCAGCGGTACGGCAAACGTTTGGGAAGAAGGCGACCACTACATTGTCCAGGTCACAGCCGACGCCAAGGAAAACATCAAGCTTTCCCTGGGCGAGCGCAAAGCCCACCTGGCTAGCGGCAGCGACGTAGCTATTGGCGACGTCATAGCTGCACTTGAAGATGGCAGTGAACCGCTCATAGCACCTATGGCCGGCAAGGTAGAGCTTACCGACAAGCAAGCTATCATTACCCCGACCAAGCAAAGTGTCGTGCGCTACGAAATCCCGGGTTACAAGCAGGTCATGGTCCAAGATGGCGACAAGGTCGTCGCTGGACAGCGCCTTACTAATGGTTCCGTTAACCTCCAGGACCTTATGCGCCTGCAAGGTGTAGAGCCTACCCAGCGCTACATCATGAACGAAATCCTCAAGATTTTCGTAGGCCAAGGTCAGAACATAGCCGATAAGCACCTGGAAATCATCGTGCGTCAGATGTTCAGCCGTGTCCAAATAGAAGACGCAGGTGACAGTGAGTTCGTAACTGGCGACATAGTCAGTAAGCTAGCCGTCGCTGAAGCTAACGAGCGCTTAACGTCAGAAGACAAGCAACCGGTGCAGTTCAACCAACTGCTACTTGGCATCACTAAAGCCAGCCTTTCTACCGACTCGTTCCTGAGTGCAGCTAGCTTCCAGGACACCACCCGCGTGCTCATTGCTGCCGCTACTAGCGGCCGCGTCGACCACCTGTACGGTCTTAAGGAGAACGTCATCCTTGGCCGCAAGATTCCTGTCGGTACTGGGTTTGGCGCAGTGCGTACTGGCCAACTAGAAGCCGAAGACCAGGTTACACTCGACAGTGTTGCCTCAATAGATTAAACCTGTTAAAATAACTACGTTATTAAGCAATCCGAGCCCTTGGGTTGGCATGCCCATCGCAGCAGCTAGATTGCAACCGTAGAAGGAGATTAAATGCCAACTATTAACCAATTGGTCCGCAAGCCGCGTACCCGCGTGACTGGCAAGAGCAAGTCGCCGGCCATGCAGCGCGTGGTCAACAACCTCAAAACGACCAACTACGAAAAACCGTCGCCATTCAAGCGTGGCGTATGCGTAAAGGTCACCACCAAAACCCCTAAAAAGCCAAACTCAGCCCTGCGTAAGGTCGCCCGTGTGCGTCTAACTAATGGCTATGTAGTATGGGCCTACATAGGCGGCGAAGGCCACAACCTGCAGGAGCACGCAGTTGTGCTCGTCCGTGGCGGCCGCGTAAAGGACTTACCTGGTGTGCGCTACCACATAGTACGTGGCAGCCTGGACCTCCAAGGCGTTAACAACCGTAAGCAAGGCCGCAGCAAGTACGGCACCAAGAAGGCTTAGGGAGTACGATATGCCTCGAAAGAAAACGAAAGCTTTAGTCCGCGAAGTTACGCCGGACCGTATATACAACAGCACACAAGTACAGAAGGTTATTAACCGCGTTATGCTAAACGGCAAAAAGCAGATAGCCGAACGTCTGGTATACAACGGCATGCAA
>DASSKV010000037.1:0-3155 GCA_035690125.1 Saccharimonadales bacterium (SeqCode)
AAGTCATCTGCCGGAAGGGAAATGACAGTAAGCCCATCGCCGCTTCCTTTCAGGCTACCCAAACCAATCAAGAGTGTGTTGCTGGTAGCATCGTACTCATAAGCCGGATTGCTTATCCAGTAGGGTCCCTCAGGGGTCATAACTTGTACGATGCCGTCTATTTTGTGACGCTGTAGGCTTGAGTCAAAGAAATCCGCGTGGAACTTTTGCTCGGCCGGAGTGAGTTCTACGGACTTAACGGTAGCGTAAGGCACATCACCCTTACCCATAGTCAGCGTATAGACAGTGCCGTCATGTGCCGGCTCACCAGCATCTAACTCTATTCCGTAGTGAAGGCCGCTTTGGTCGACAAAGTAACCTGAAGGGTAGTTGGCGTCGGTCTGGAACTCCGGAATGCCGGTTGATTGAAGCACGGTGGGTGCTTCGTCGCCACTATGTTTGTACAACTCTATGTCACTTAACTTGTCGAAATAATAAAGGGCCAAATGGCTAGCATCCACCAGGTTTGCAGACTCGAGAATTGCTGCGCCGCTACTAGCGTCAACATATAAAGCGGGATTGTCTAGCCAGAAAGCTGGGCCTTTACCGCTGGGTATATATACACTTCCATCAATAACTGTGCGGGTGTAGTTAGGGTCATTAAAGGCGTCGCGGGCTTTTACTATTTCATCCCAGGGGGTTAACTCGCCGGAGTACCCCGGTATTTCAGCATGGGAACTTACCAGGTTAACTACCTCGCCATTAGTTCCGGGCTGTGGAGGCTGATAGGCAAAACCGCAGATGTCCATATTATGGATTTGACCGTCGGTGCCCTGATAACTTAATTTAGCGCCGTACTTATGCTCGTAATAAGACGTATTTTCATTAGCGACCTGCTTGCTCCAATAAATATCTCCGCCATGGTCCATGAAGGCAGAGAGTGTGCCAACTGTATGGCGGATAGTGTACGGCAAGCCGTTACTGTCGGTGTGTGCTTCCTCTATGAAGCCTTCGCCGCCACTGTCGCCGAAACTACAGGTAGCACCATCTTTGTCGCGGGGAACCGCGGCGAGCAACATAGGCATAGTTTCGCCGCTTGTTACTGTTACGTTTTCTACCCCTAAAACCGCTAGGTGAAATGATTGTCGCTCCATGGAGCCAGTGTTATTGGGTTGGTAAGTTGGCCAGCCGGACAGATATATATCCTGGCCCAGCTTAAGATTCTGGATATCCTGGTCGGAAAGCCGATTGGCATTGTATGCCTGCAGCACTTCGTCTGCTGTATGGCCATCCAGTACGCCTAGTGCTACATCTAAGGAAGTGTCGCCTTTAGGCGGGACGATAACCTGTTTTAGTTTGCCTGCTGGCTGGAGGCTTTGTAGGTTGTCGCCGACTTCAACGACTGGTTCGGTATTGAGTGCTAAGTAACTTTGGCCGTCGCTGCCCTGTACGCGGTGGTGAAAATATTTTGCGTAAGGAGAGGAATCATCGCCATCGCGCAAACCGCAATGTTCGGCAGTCAGCACACCTATGGCTTCACCGGCCTGGTTCCGGATAAGTGAGCCACTGCAACCTGCCCAAGGTAGGTACACGGTGTTAGCACGCATGCTCTCCTGCACGGCATCAGATACTGTAAGGTTTTCCGGGTGGAGGTCGAGAAGCTGGGCCGGTGGCTTTTCTGTCGGCCTTTTGGGTACTGTGGTCGGGATATTAACGACGGGTTTCCGGTGGTGCCGCTCGACTATTGGCTGGCGTGTCGGCTGATGCCGGACTTCTGTATGTATGGAAACGGGAGTGGTTTTGATGTAGGGGTGTGCTGGGTGCACAGGGTTTGTTGCTTCTACGTGCGGAGGCAGGAGGTGGTCAACTGGTGTTTTGGGTAAGATAAGTTCATGCGCGGCTTGGGGGCGGGGTAGCTGGTCGTTGCCTAGTTGTTCGGCACCAGCCGCAAAGCCGCTAAGGGCGACGGCTGACAGGCTTGCTACGGCAGCCGTGCGTTGGAGAGGGGTAGGGGTTTGTTCTGACATTTTTGTTTTGATTAACTGTAATTACATTAGCACAATATTGTTAAAAAGTAAAGTAGATTTCGGGGTTTAAAAAAGCGAGATCCGTAAAGTGAAGGAGAATCTCGCTCGGTAAGAAGGAGGGACAAAGGTTAGTGTGCTAGGTGGCTGTGGTGGCGTATATCTTGGCCAAGGGCGGAGAACATAAGGATTATAAGTGCCAAGCCCAATAGCAGCTCGTTCCAGTAGGTGTCAGCCTTGCTATAGCCGAATATAAAAGGGGACAGCACTACCCATAAGCCGGCTCCAGCAAGGCTCCAGCTTGCCCATATATCACTAAACGAGCGGATACGTACATAGCTAAAAGCAGCAATAACCAGACCGATGATAATGCTGTTCGCAGTAGCGGCCGTATGGTTATAGTTGAGCAGGAATGGTGAAACCACCATCCAGGCACCCAAAACAAATGAAAAAACATGTAACCGCCGCACGTCTTTAGTGCGGGTACCGTTATTTGCCAAAGCAAACACCTCGTTTACCTGAATAGTATGCCTCCCTAGGGGCAATGGCGCAGTGAATTATTTCATAATTACAACAAAGGTTATGGTTAACAGCAGTTGACAAAACAGCTGTTTTTTAGTATTGTAACAGCAATTTCGGAGTAATAGTGCTTGAGCTTGACATAGTCCGCGCTACCGAAGTCGAACATTGACATGTCAGATTGCAAATAGATGTTGGGACGCGACTAGTTCATTTGGATACAACTTATTCTTAATCCATATGCTCGAAACGGATTAATCGCGTTCCAACAATGGAACCCCCAGGGAAACCTGGACTTCTACAGTAGAAAGGAAGTGAAAGCCATGTTTACATGGCGTCACATGAATCGACCGTTCACGGTCGGCCGCCCTTTTGTAGGGCTCGCTACCGTTGCCACGGTCATCGGCACCGGCGTGATTGCACTTGCGCCTAGTGCCTACGCCGCTACCACGCTGCAGGTCTCAAGTCTGCAGAGCACCTGCGGTTCACCGGGGTTCAACGGACAAGCGGATGTCACGGGCACGCCCAATGACTCCGACCAGTACGTCATCCAAGCTCAGCTTGCTGATGCCAATTACCCGGATGACTTCCATGGCCCCATCACCCCAAGTGGCGGTGAGTTCCATGGCAATG
>DASSKV010000038.1:0-6412 GCA_035690125.1 Saccharimonadales bacterium (SeqCode)
TCTTCCAAAAGGCTCAAGATTACAACACTGGCAACAAGCTCAATGTTACTAACTGGGACACGCTAGTGTCGGCAGCCAAGGATGCACAAACAGCTTCGCAACAGTCCATAACTGACCTCAAGGCACTTACGCCTTCTAGCTTGGACTGCAACGCTAACGGCGCTGTCGCCCAGCAGGTCGCAACCTTTAAGGTAGCCGCCCAAAAGACCCGTGACAGCCTCAAAGCTTACAAACAGGCCGTAAAAGACGTGCTGCACGCGCTGCTGGCCGTCAAGGGTACTAGTACTTCTACTGACACTAAAACTACCGAAGGGAGCAACTAGCTATGAAAAAGCTTAACCAAAACGGAATAGCACATTTAGCCCTCATCCTGGTAGTGGTAGTTGTAGCTGCTGTAGCAGTAGTTGGTATGCGCATTGCGAGCAACCGTGCCAACACTAGCGTGACGCCTGCATCGGTTAGCAAGGTAAAGGTTCCAACCAAGTTCTCTAACAAAACAGATGTTAGCAATGCTGCTTCGGCACTAGACGCGACCAATGTAGAGACGGGTGTCAACCCGAACTCATTAGACCAAGACCTGAGCGCAATCCTGTAAAGGGTTTGCTCATAAACTGGCACTATGTAAAAGCCCCGTATTAACGGGGCTTTTAGGTGTATCGGGTAAATATGGTTCGCCCTATAGGCGAGGCCGCTATTCGATATCGCGGGAGCGGAAGCTGGTGTATGCCAGGACGATGGTAATTATAAAGATGCCAATAAGATATATGTTTAAGCCCGTTACGCCCTGGCCTTGCAGGGTTTTGTCGGGCACAAAATAGTGGTAGGGAGCAAACTTGGCCGGCGTTTTCATGTAGTGGCTCAGGTTTTGCAGTGACGCCAGTATGTAGCCGCCAAAGCTCAGGAGTATAGCAATTGCCGTACTTGCCCGTTTGGTTAGCCTGTCCGCAGCAGTCAGCGCAAACGCGATGGCGCCAAAGCTAGCACAGAACGCAAAGGTGTACAGGCTGGTTATGAGCACCCGGCTAGTGCCTATGTCCATCTTGACTAGCTTAGCTAGGCCTAAGATGGCGAGCGTGACAACGGCAGTCACCGCCAGGACCTCAAGCAAGCCGCTTATAGCCTTGCCCAGCAGCAATACAGACCGCCTGACAGGGCGGGCCAGCAGTAGTTCTATGGTGTGGTCTTGTTCGTCCTTGCCTATGAGCCCACTACCGCGCTGTATGGCCAATATTATGAGGACAATTGGCAGAGTGGCATAGTACAGCTGCGAGTTAAGGTAGCCTACCGGGGATGCTACGTCGACGTTAGTGCCGCCAGTTTTTAATTGCCTTAGTCCAGACGGTAATTGGTTTAGTACCTTGTTGAGCTGTTCGGCCTGGTCGCGGATGGAAGGGTAGACCAGCATGAGCACCGTCACCAGCACCACGGCGCTAACCGACCACCACAGTATGGCCATCTTGCGCTGGCTAAGTTCCCATTTAATTATCGGCAGCATGCTCATCTCCGTAGTACTCTATAAATTCGCTCTCCAGGTCTAGGGCTTGCGAGCTGAACTCGACAATGTCTTGTTGCGCCAGGACCTTTAGCCCGCGGCTAATAGTGCCGGTTGGTCTCACGACTATAGTCCTGTCGTCTTCTTGAGCCAGGAAGTTCATATCGGGTGATTTCTTCATCTTTTCAGCTGCGGCTTCGCTGGCAAACCGGACACGGAAAATAGGGTTGTCCAGACTGCTTTCCGAAGTTATTGTTTGCTCGCGTAACAGTTTGCCGTTCTTGATAATACCGACGCGGTCACAGACCCGCTGGGCTTCGGTCAAGTTGTGGCTGCTCATAAACACTGCCGCGCCGCGTTCCTTGGCTTCGCGCAGCGAGTCATAAAAGGCTTCTTGCATAAGTGGGTCCAGTCCGGATGTTGGCTCATCTAGTATTAATACATCTGGTTCATGCATGAGCGCCTGCAGTATTCCCAGCTTCTGCTTATTGCCCTTGCTTAGCGAGGCGATGGGTTTATCGAGCTCTGCCTGAAAGCGTTGCTCCAGCGTTGTCCTATAGTTTGTAGATTCCATGCCTTGCAACTTGCCCAGGTAGTCCAGCAGCTGTTTACCGGTGGCCTTTGGGTACAATGATATGTCGCCAGACAGATAGCCTACGTGTTTTTTTATCTCTACGCTGTCATCCACCGTGTCCATGCCTAGTATGACGGCGTCGCCCGAAGACGGCTGCAAGAAGTTCATAAGCAGGCGTATGGTTGTAGTTTTGCCAGCTCCGTTAGCACCCAAAAAGCCGTAGACTTCACCACGGTTGACACGTAAGGTCAGGTGGTCCAGGGCAAGTACGCTAGTGCCATGGTACTGCTTACTGAGTTGGTTACAGCGTATACCGTCCGTGTCGTGCATAGTGTCTATTATAAAGCTGTTCACTCGAAAAAGTCAGTGCCTTCCAGCCCTTTTGGCAGAAAGCCGCGCTTGTCGCGGAAGCCGGCCTGCCACTCGTAGCCTTGGTTGTAGCCGAGGTCTTTCATGAGCTTGGTCGGGGCATTCCTAAGGTGCAAGGGCACCGGTAGGTCGGGGTTGTCCCTAGCGAGCTTTTTGGCAGCCCCCATGGCATTTGTAACCTCGCGGGACTTTTGGGCCTTAGCTAGCACCGTCGCGCAGTGGTATAGGTTGTATTCGCACTCCGGCATGCCTATGCGTTCTACTGCCAGGAAAGTTGAAACCGCCAAGTTGAGCGCGGCCGGGGCTGCCAAACCAATATCCTCGCTGGCAAACACCACCATGCGGCGGGCCACAAACTTTGGGTCTTCACCGGCTTGCAACATACGGGCCATGTAGTACAGCGCAGCTGTTGGGTCGCTACCGCGCAAGCTTTTTATAAAGGCGCTGATGACGTTATAGTGGTTTTCGCCCTTTTTGTCATAACCCGGCACTTTGGTTTGGGCGGCAGTTTCGACTACGTGCGTTGTTATCGTTTTGTTGCCGGCTAGCTGCACGGCAAGTTCTAGGTTGCCCAGGGCAACGCGCGCATCACCGCCACTGAGCTCGGCAATAAGGTCGATGCTTTTTGCAGGCAGTCTTTTGGCGCTTAACTTTTCTGCCCTGGCTGCCTTTTTTATGATGTTTACCACTTCGTCTTTGTTCAGCGGTTCCAGTACTAACACCCGGGAGCGTGAAAGCAACGGGTTTATAACTTCAAAGCTTGGGTTTTCGGTTGTCGCGCCAATCAATGTTATGGTGCCGCTCTCCACGTGTGGCAAAAAAGCATCCTGCTGTGCTTTGTTAAAACGGTGTATTTCGTCGACAAACAGTATGGTCTGCATGCCTAAGCGCCGGTTTTGCTCGGCCCGTTCAACTACTTTGACCACATCGGCCTTGCCGGCTGTAACGGCGCTGAGTTCTATAAACTCGGCCTCGGTTTCTTTGGCGATTATGCGTGCCAGAGTGGTCTTGCCGCTGCCAGGTGGCCCCCATAGTATCAGGCTGGTGGGCTGCTTGTTATCAATTATCTCGTGGATAATCTGTCCGCCGCCAACCAAGTGGGTTTGGCCCACTACTTCGGCCAGGGTTTCCGGCCTCATCCGCTCCGCGAGTGGTCGTGTATCCATGGCTTAAGTATATAAGGTTTCGGACTATTGTTTGGCGATTGTATTTAACCGGCTTTTTAGGGCGGCTAGGTCACGTACTACAATGTGCTTGCTGTCGTAGCTTATCAGCCCTTCATTCTTTAGGGTCTCCATTGTCCGACTGACACTTTCCCTTGATGCGTTTATGGTGCTAGCGAGAACAGGTTGTGACATAGGTACTCCTATAAAGTACGAGCCATCCGGTTGCTGCTCGCCGAACCTTTCCGCCATAAGTATCAAACGGTATATAACCCGTTCCGGCGCGTGGCGGAACTCAAGGTTACGTACCCGTGCGCTAAACACTCTGGATTGGCTGGTGGTTACACGCAACAGGCTGTGGCATATTTGTAGGTCGGTCCGGACGGCTTGGGCGAGTGTCGCCCGGGGCAGCGCGTAGAGCGTGGTTGTGCCCAGGGCTTCGTAATGCATGTGAGGGTCTTCGTCAAATACGCGGTAGGCAGGAAACATATCGTAGGCTGCATATATTATGTGGGTAAACTTATCGCCGCGGTTATTTACGTTATATGCCCGTATAAAACCACTCTCTATCATAAAGGCGTGTTTTGTATCGCCTTCCATGACCATATCACCCTTGCGGAAGGTATGCTTACTTCCTTTAAGAAAAAGCTTGTGTAGTTTTTCGTCTGGTTTTAAACCTGCCGCAGAAAACATGGGCACTCCTATATCACCCTCACGGTAGCACTATGCATGTGAAACAGCAATGGCATGCGTCACAAAATGGCGGTGCCAAACGTTGTATAACAGATGAGCTTATGCTATAATTATTTTCAGTTAAGTGATTGCGCTTGATAAGGGCGCTTTTTTTATTGAATTGATATGAGCCAAGACCCATCGAAAATTAGGAATATTGCCATCATTGCGCACGTCGACCACGGTAAGACGACGCTGGTCGACGGCCTTTTAAAACAGAGCCAAACCTTCCGCGACAACCAAGCCGAAATGAGCCAGAGCCTCATTATGGACTCTGGCGACCAAGAAAAGGAACGCGGCATAACCATCACAGCCAAGGTTACGGCCGTGCAGCATGGCGACTACCGCATAAACATCATCGATACGCCTGGGCACGCCGACTTCAGTGGCGAGGTAGAGCGCACGCTCAACATGGCAGACGGCTGCCTTTTAATCGTAGATGCCCAGGAGGGCCCCATGCCACAGACCAAGTTTGTGCTGGGCAAAGCGCTTGCCAGTGAGCTCAAGCCAATAGTTATTATTAACAAAATAGATAAAGATGCGGCACGCATCCGCGAAGTGGAAGACGAGCTAGCTGACTTGTTCCTGGAACTTGCCGTGCACGAAGACCAGCTGCACTACCCGGTGTACTACGCCATCGGTAGGGCGGGCAAGGCCTGGGAAACTGTCCCTACTAACCCCGAGGCCGACGGTAACCTCGATGTGCTGTTCGACGCCATTATAGATAAGGTTCCTGCCCCCCGCGTGGAACTAGGCGGGCCGTTCCAAATGCTGGTGACTGCGCTGTTTTATGATTCGTTCAAAGGCAAGTACGCCGTTGGCCGCATAAACCGCGGCCAGGTAAAAGCCGGTGACCAGGTGGTGCTCATGCAAAAGGACAGCACCCAGGTAAAAGCCAAAGTCGACACAGTCTACATGAGCCACGGCCTGAACCGCTTTGAGGTACCGCTGGGCGTAGCTGGCGATATCGTCCAGCTAACTGGCATAGGCGATGCGCAGATAGGCGAAACCATTGCCGATGCCGTAAGCCCAGAGGCATTGCCGGTGCTGGAAGTAGAAGCACCCACGCTGCAGATATATCTGGGGCCAAACACTAGTCCGTTCAAAGGCCAGGAGGGTGAGTTTACAACCTCCCGCCAGATAGGCGAGCGCCTGCAGAAAGAATTGGAAACGAACGTTGGCCTACGGGTAAGCGAAGATGGCATTGGCTTCAAGGTGTCTGGCCGTGGCGAGTTACACCTTTCTGTCCTAATCGAAACCATGCGAAGGGAAGGCTACGAGTTCGAAATTGGCCGTCCCCAGGTCGTTACCCATGAAGAGGGTGGCCAGACTGTGGAACCGGTTGAGGAGCTCATTATAGAAGTGCCAGCCGAGCATGTTGGCACAGTCCAAATGGATCTGGGCAGCCGCAGGGCAACGCTTAAAGAACAGTTCGCCAGCCCCAAGGGCGTAACCAAGCTGGTGTACGAGCTGCCTACCCGGGCGCTCATAGGCCTGCGTAACATATTGCTCACCAATACCAAGGGAACCATAGTTATGAATAGCCTCATGGTTGGCTACCAACCACTTGGCGCCGCGCTAACCCAGCTGCGCAACGGTGTGCTCATTGCATACGAAACCGGCACAACCATGCCCTACTCGCTCGAGACGGCTGAAGCCCGCGGCACGCTATTTGTCGGGCCGGCCGAGCGCGTCTATGCTGGGCAAATAGTAGGGCTCAACAACCGCCAGGAAGACATGGAAATAAACGTCTGCAAGGCCAAGCACCTAACCAACATGCGTTCCAAGTCATCCGATGGCGTTGTCCAGTTAACCCCGGCTACCATCCTTAGCCTAGAACAGTGCATAGACTTTATAGAGAACGACGAACTGCTAGAGGTGACACCGGAAAACTTACGCCTGCGCAAACGCGAGCTCGACCCCACCAAACGCAAACGCCAAAAGTAATTACATCCCTAGTGGATAGCTACTATCTTAAAGTCGATGTGCCCAAGCGGTATGTCGACGCCGAGTGCTTCGCCGGTATGGTGTCCTAGCAGCGCTGTGCCTAGTGGCGACTCCGGCGATATTAGGTCTGCGCCC
>DASSKV010000039.1:0-8425 GCA_035690125.1 Saccharimonadales bacterium (SeqCode)
TTATAGCCTTTATGCGCGATAACCCAGAGGTAACTTTTGACCTTTTGCGCCGCTTGTATATTGGCGTGGACGGGATATTGCAGCGTATGAGCCACCTTATGGCTGGCAGTGCCAAGAGCCGGTTGCTATTCGAAGTGCTGCTAGAAAGCCGGCGCTTTGGCAAAAAGAATGCGAATATTTACAGTCTGGACCTGAATGAAACCGAGCTAGGCGCGCGCTCTGGCCTTTCCCGCGAAACAGTCAACCGTGAGCTCCACAAGCTGAAGACAAAGGACCTTATAGAAATAGGCCACGGCAGCATAGTCCTAAAGGATATTGCCCTACTCGAAAAAGAACTAGGCCAAAGCTTATAACCCCTGAGTGTGCCATAAAGCACACAACCTTAGTGATAGTAGAGACTGCCTTATTTCGCGCCTAGCCCCACAATAGTAGTTGGGAGATGACGAGGAGGTAGCTATGCACTACATTGACAGGACAGCAGCCGGTAGGCGCTTGGCGCTAGAGCTAGCTGAGTATTATGACAAGGATGTCGTGGTAGTTGCGTTAACGCCTGGCGCGGTACTGCTCGGCGCTGAAATTGCCCAAGGCCTGCACGGGCAACTGGTGTTGCGTATGGTTGGTAAAGTACAACACCCGTATGACCCCGGCTATACCATTGGCGCCCTGCCGCCAGAAGGGCCAGCTGAGTACACCTACCCGGCTATGGACGAAATAGACCCCCTGCAACTTAAAAAGCAGCTTGCCTACGCCCGTTCGCACGTCCGCATAAACGAACTCCTGTACGACCCATTTGCTAACGATCCGCACGATGTGCACGGCAAAACAGTAGTTGTTGTCGACGACCTAGTCAGCAGCGGCCTAACTATGCGCGTAGCCCTGGAATCCTTAGCGACAGAAGAGCCAAAAGAGTTGGTGGTTGCGGTAACCGTTGCGACTGTAGACGGCCTGCGGGCAATCCGACACCTGGCAAGTAGGATAGTTGCGCTAGAACGCCCTCGTTTCTACTTGGGCAGGCTGGGCCATTACTATGTTGACAGCTCTGAGCCTGATGTTTCTACCGTCCGTAGACTGCTACGGGCATACCACACTGCCCATCACCCCGGGGCATTTTATGAGTACCAGCAGGGGGCAAAGCCATGAACCCAACATTCGCGACACCATATAACCTACCGGTTACTAAAGACCACGAAGACAGGGTCAAGCTAGAACTACTACGCGCCGGAGTTACAAAGTACGGGCTGTTTAAGTCAGAATCCCGCTATCTTCCGCGGGTTATCCTGCCCAACGAGCACATAGGCGGTGTCGTATACGGCCAATCGCCTGTCGGTTCGGTCATGCTAGTGGCCACCGACGAACGGATACTGTACATTGACCGTAAGCCCTTGTTCAATGTGGTTGATGAAATATCCTACGGGGTCGTGTCTGGTTGCCGGGTAAGCCAGCAAGGGCCATTTACCGCAGTCGTGTTGCACACCCGCATCCAAAACTTCACGCTTAAGTACGTAAACCCCACTTGTGCCCGGATATTTGAAGACTACATAGCCCTGCGTTGCATAGACAGCACTTTCCCGTACAAGAGTGTTTATAACAATATCTATTAATTTAACCACTAGTGTTAACAATATAAGTCCAGGCTTGACAATACAGGGTACTATGCATAACATAGTACTGTATGAACGAAAATACCGGCGACACATCCCTTTCCAACCAGTCCGAAACGCAAATGCGTAAGGGGGTGCTAGTGTACGCCGTGCTATTGCTACTAAAGGATGGTAAAGTCTACTCTTCCGAGATTATCCGTTCCCTTCGTGCAGCTGAATTAATAGTCGTTGAAGGCACCCTTTACCCGCTGCTCAACCGGCTCGCTAAGGAAAAGCTCCTAGCCTACGAATGGCAAGAAAGCGAACAAGGCCCGCCACGTAAATACTATTGGCTGACAGATGAGGGCAAAACGTTACTGGCCGAGTTGAAGTCTTCTTACGCCAAACTGCACCGTTCAATTCAGACCCTAGAGAAAGGAGCAAAAAAATGAACGAAATAACCCGTATCCACCTTGGCCGGCAGCCATTTACGGTATCTGTCGAAGCCCACAAAGAACTTAAGTCTTACCTGGCGGCTATAGAAAAACAAGTCGGCGACAAAGACGTCGTACAAGAGGTGGAGTTGCGCATGGCGGAACTGCTTGCCGAACGCGGCGTAACAGGCGACAAGGTTATTCTTCCAGCCGATATTGAGTACCTGAAGGGACAGCTGGGCAATCCCGACGATTTTGGCGACAACGAAGACGGACCAGAAACACCAATAGCTGAAGATAAAGCAACCAAACGGTTGTTCCGCGATACCGATAGCGCCATTGTGGCGGGTGTGGCTAGCGGAGTAGCCAACTATTTCGGACTTGATGCTACCCTGGTACGGTTAGTGTTTGTGCTGCTAGTTATCTTTAGTGCTGGGTTCGGTATAATCCTCTACCTTTTGCTTTGGCTCATAGTACCGCCAGCCGAAACCACTAGCGAAAAGCTACAGATGCAAGGCAAACCGGTAACCTTAGATGCCCTGAAAGACTCCGTCAGCAAAGCCGATGTGGCCGGCACCGCCCGGCGTGTAAACAGTACGGTTCTTACCTTTCTGAATGGCGTTTTCCGTGTTGGTTTTAAACTGGTCGGCATAGGCTTTATGCTAGCCGGGCTTGGGTTACTGGTAGGGGCGGCCATCGTTAAAATGTACACTGTGTTGCATAATGGCCAGCTGTTCCAGGAAAACATATTCCCAGTAGGGGTACGCGAAGAGTGGCTACTAACGTTGGGGCTAGTGCTCGCAGCCATAGCGGCAATGTTCCTTATACTGACTGGCATCGCCACCATTAAGCGCAAGTGGCCGGTACGGGGCTGGATAACCGGCCTGCTAGCCGGCTTATTCTTGGTTGGCTCGGTTGCAACCGCCGCACTTGCCGCCGATGCGGCGCCACGCATAAACCAGCGCTACGAAGCAGGGCTGCATACGACAGCCGTCAAAGACATCCAACCCTTCAGTAAAGTTCAGGTTAACGGCATAGATGTAAGCTATGTTTCATCGCCCACTTACGCCGTCAACTTGCATTACTTTGGCCAGCCTGACCTCTCGAAAATCAAAGTTCACGTTGCTAACGACACACTCTACGTAGATGCTAGTGCCCTAGATACAACCGACCACTGCACCATGCTGTGCCTGTTCCCAAAATACGACTTGACCGTCCAGGTCTACGCGCCTAACGTCCAGGATTTCAAGGCACCACCCCATACCGATATCTTCTACCCCGCCCCGCCAGCCCTCAATTAAAGACAAAACAAAAACCCGTCCAAAGACGGGCGCTTGTTTTGGTTGCGGGGGCAGGACAGCGCACGTTAATCCAGCCGCCCGCTTCGCTGGAGGCTGTTACTAACGACCGAACCGTTCGTATAGCCCAGTCACCAAAACCAAGAAAAAAGCCCCACAAAATGGGACTCTTTTCTTGGTTGCGGGGGCAGGACTCGAACCTGCGACCTCGTGGTTATGAGCCACGCGAGCTGCCGCTGCTCCACCCCGCGTTATCTACTGGTGAACGAGCAGAAATACATCTTAGCAAACAGGGGTAATATTGTCAATCGGTCGCGCCGGGGCGGTGGAGGAAGAAGTCTAACCAAGCTTGGTAATGCCGGGCATAGGCTGGACGGGTATCGGCTGCAGATGGTGTTATCTTGGGGACACCTAGATCTACCGTGTTGGCAAAGGCTACGCTTTTGGGTACCAGTATTTCCTTTTCGTTAGGGGAAGCCAGGCTAAAGTTCTGGCGTGCCGAAAGCTCCAGGTACTGGTTGCTGTTGTAGTACTGGTTTTGCAGCTTCAGGTTCTCGTTAGCTAGCTTCTGGACTTCATTTTGCTGCTGAAGGGCAGCTATCTGTTTTTGGAGGTTGTAGTTGGCCTGTATGGCCTTTACGCCGCTCCAGCTTATCAAAAGTACAATGACGATAAATACCACTTGGCCCAGAAAGCGCACGTCATTTAAGCGGCGCGCTGCGTCGTAAACCAGTTTTTGATAATCTTTTATTTTGTCTTGCATGGTTATACCGTGTATTTATTATATATCTTCCCTATAATCTGGTATAATCACCTCTGTTCTAGCCAATTGGGGGGCAGTAGCTCATCGGTTAGAGCAGGCGGCTCATAACCGCTTGGTGGTTGGTTCAACTCCAACCTGCCCCACCATCTATACTCGACGGTTGTCGAGTATTTTTATGTATGGCTTTGGCCAAATTTTTTACAGACGTACTACGGCATTTCTCTATAGTGGTAGATGTTAAAAGAGGTGTGAATATGTCTAAGTGGCAAGAGTTTTTGCATGAGCGCGCGGAACACAAGCAGTTAAAAAAGCTGCTCGAAGAAGACGACCGATATTTGTTTTAACTAAGGAGGGTACGTGGTAGAGATTCATACCCACCAGTCTAGAAAAGGTTACCGTACTTACATTACCTATGGCCGCAAAATACATGTCATAGACGGCAATTTTACTGCTGAGCCAGACGATGTCCGCACTGGCCAGTCGGCCACCCCTTACCTGTACGGTACATAGTATCGTATCGTACCCCTTATGCTTGCATGTCACTTGAATGCTGGCTATGCTAAAACGACCATTAGGTAAGGAGGTTCGTATGAGCGCAATCACTTTCACCAAGCACCAATCACGGTACAGCGTAGCAGAGCTTTTACTAATACTTGTTGCGGCAGCCCTAGTAGGGTTTACAACCTGGTATATCACGCACGCCACCACCATTACAAACAGCACGTACAGTATCCACGAAAGTTCCCAAAAGCCCGGCACCCCTAAAAAGGATGTCACTAATAAAGCAACTACCCCGCAGTAGCCAACTGTCTGCTTTCCTCAAGTATTTGAAGTAATTCGGCAGCAGAGCGGGCGGACATAAGTTGTTCACGCAGTTCTTTGGCGCCGTCGAACCCATTTATATAGACTTTGCAGAATTTGTTGAGGGTGTGGACAGCCCGTTCCCCGTTTTTCCAAGTTTTGGCAAAAAGCTTAACATGTTTAGTATACAGCTCTATTTTCTGTTCTGTACTATAGGTTTCCCAAGGGCTGTCTCCTGAAAACACAAATGGGTCATGGAATATGCCGCGGCCTACCATTATGCCATCCAGTTTATGCGTCTTAGCTAGGGCTAGGCCTTGTTCATAGCTCTCTACGTCGCCATTACCAACCACGAGGGTGGCTGGGGCCAGTTGGTCGCGCAGCTCCCGAATCTTACCAATTTCATCCCATTGGGCAGGTACTTTGCTCATTTCCTTACGGGTACGGCCATGAATGGTTAGCATGTTAATCTTTTGTTGCAAGAGCAGGGTAGGCCAGGTGAGGTCAATACTGTTAAAGCCCAGGCGTGTCTTTACGCTTACCGGCACCTTCCCCGCCGCCCCCTCTTGTGTTGCTTTAATAATTTCTACTGCCAATTCCCTGTTATGCATCAGGCCCGCACAGGCACCGTTTTTAACCACTGTTTTGTCTGGGCAGCCCATATTTATGTCTATGCCATCAAAACCCATCTGGACCAGCTCTACGGCCGTCTTACGATAATTTTCTGGCACTAGCCCCCACACCTGGGCAATAATCGGCCTTTCCTTGGCCGTAAACTGCAACTTCTTCATTAGCTTGTCCCTGCCGGGGCTTTGCAAACCGTCCACATTCACAAACTCAGTAAAATACAGGTCTGGTGCCGCACAATCGGCAACTACCTGCCGAAAAACGGTGTCGGTAACGTCGTCCATCGGCGCCAACACAAAAAACGGCTTGGGTAGCTTATCCAGCACGTTCATGCTGTGCCGAAACGCTTTACTAGCTCTTCTTGTATATCGGACTCAATTGAACGAAAACGCTCAATTTTTGCTCGTGTCCACGCTTGGCCTAGATTGGACATGTGCCGCCAATAGTTAAAGGCTTTCTTGTAGTCGTTATTGAGTAGATAGTCTAGTGCAGACTTTAATGATTCTACCCTCTCCGTTCCCGCGCCATGGTTAGTGGTAATGGCTTCAAACATTGAGACAAAACGCCATTCTGCGTGCGCCATGAGCGCATCAATCCAGTCTTGATCCATATGGGCATAGCCAGGTGACCGCATTTCGTGTAGCAAAGTTGCAAATACCCACTCGTCAACCTCCAGGTTATCTAAAGTTTTCTGGACAATTTCTTGGCGCTTTGCAAGCTGTGTATATAAAACTTCTGACTTGCGTTCGTGCCGGACTGTCGCCGGCCTGTTGGTAGTCCCCGAAAGTACGTTTGCCCCTATACGCTGTGCAAGGGCCTCTGGCGAAAAGGTGATTGCTTTAAACTCTTCCGGGGTAAAAACCACCCCTTTATATGCTTGATCGCCAAACTGGTGGAATAGTTCGCGGTTGATACTTGTAGGCGCCAACAGCTGGATGTCTTGTTCATTCGTGGCTGCCAGTTTTGCAGCTTGGTCGGTCTGTTCAATATGTCGCTTTAGCGCTCCGCCAAAAGCACCGCCTTTGTTTCTTCCACGCCGTTCTTCGCCAACTGCCACGGTTTGTTTGGGGATATCTGGCATATTTGACACATCATCTAACGACAGCTGTGGATTCTGCAGAGCTGTGATGGCTTCAGCACGTCTAATCCGCACATCTTCAACAAACTCTTCTATGCTTTGCTCGGGCTCAGCAGGCGGAAGCTCGGCCTGCATATCAAACAGTGCTTTCTGGTTATTGTTCTCACGCGGTGTCATTACAAAAGTATACTATACCACTTTTCAGAGGTTTTGTTAGTTAATTAGAGTTCTTTATCGCCATTTGGCTGGCTATATTCCGCGTGCGAGTGCCATGTAGGCTCTTTTATGGTACGCAGAGAGCCCGAAGGAGACCAGGGCTCTTCTGTCGTTATCGCATCAGGCAAAGGCACTTCTTCAGGAGGGACGCTTGGTTTATAGGTAAGTGCATTGTGCTTCTCTCTTGCAGCTTCTTGAATTACCCCCATCTCCTCCGGGCTAATCTGACCTTCACGAACCATATGGAATAAGTCAGGGTTTAGTCCCCTAACGTCCGAACGAAGGGTAGCACTTGCAATCCGGCCGAGCATTTCTGCGGCCGCCGGACTGAAAGATGGCTGTGGACCCTGGTTAGGGTTCGAAGTTGACATACAGCTATTGTATCACGTTTATGCTTGTTTGTCCAGAGGTCGCGCGCCTAGGAAGAGCAGCCCGACAAAATATATTCCATTTTGCCGGCGCGATGAGAAACCCTGCAAGGGTGTCTCATGTGCTTTTATTCCCAGCGGAAAACGCGGAAGGCAATGACGTAGATTACGACGAGCCAAAGGCCAATCAGGCCTAGCTGGGGGCCGATGTCGGTTAGGTGTTTCCCTTCGGTAACAATAAGGCGGATACCGTCAATGATAGGTGTAAGCGGCAAGTAGTAGGTAACGCTCTGCAGCCATTCCGGCATAAGGAAGCGCGGAAAGAATGTGCCACTCAAGAACATCATAGGGAATACCACGATGTTACTTAGCGGTGCGGCCTGGCGCTCGTTTTTAGACCAACCGCCTATAGCCAAGCCAATGCCGAGGATAGTGATGATACTGAGCACCAAAAAAGGAATTATTTCTAGATAGTTCCCCACGACATTCAGGTGGAAGACAATGATTGCCACGATGAACATCACGGCCAGGGATACTAGGCCGATGATGGCTTGGGAAACCATAGTAGCCGTAAAATACTGCCATACTTTAAGCGGGGTGGTGTGCAAGCGGCGAAGCACCCCTTGTTTTTTGAGCTCCGGGAACACATTTACCGGGCCAAAAATACCCATACCTATGATGGAAAAGCCCAGTAGCCCCGCAAAGGTGTAGTCAAACTGGGTCAAACTTTTTTCGTTGAGCTGCTTAGCAGTGGCCGTAAACGGCTCTTGGGTGTGTACAAACTTAGAGTTTATTTGCTTAAACTCACCTTGCAGTACGGTAGTAAGGGTTGTGCCGGCCGATGAGCTGTTTTGGGTGTATATGACCTGGGCATCCCCCGAAGGATACGGCTGCCCCTCCTTAACAGTACCGAAGTCCGGCGGCAAGACAATGATGGCATCTATCTGGCTTTTGGCCATTTTGTCTTTGGCCATGCCGAGAGATGTTGAAGCCTTGTCCACTTTGAATATTTTGCTCGAGTTAACTTGGCGGTCAAACTGGGCGGCAAAGCTACTGTGGCTTTCGTTTAAAAGCGCCACACGGAAGGTACTATGGTTACCGCCCCTTCCGCCAGATATACCCCCGAATACAAAGAGGAAAATAAGCGGGAACAGTATGCCAAAGAACAAGGCTAAACGGTCTCGGAAAAATCGCTTGGTGTTCAAGCGGGAAAAGACAGACACGGTATAAAGTGCTTTGTTTTTGATAATCTGCCGTCTT
>DASSKV010000040.1:0-7459 GCA_035690125.1 Saccharimonadales bacterium (SeqCode)
GTAGCAATAACACTGCCTTCTCGGACTAAACGCAGCCTAGCTATACCTTCGGCAACAAATTCATATCGGTCGATTCTGCCCGTTCCAGTTACGCCGAGGTTAGATTCGCACATTTTGCCTCTCCTTCAAAAATAACTCAAGAGCATCCTTAGAATCACTAATGATATCCGAGCGAAAATGTACATCCTGAAAAGGTATCCACTCTGCTCCTTTGCCTTCATAGACCTCAAAATGCTTTTCATTAAGAAGTGCTGCGAAAATATTTATGTCCATAAGTACATTATCGAGATCGGGGTGTCGATACCTACTTAAAACCCCTACAACTTCTAAGTCTGGCAGATGCACTGAAAGTTCTTCATGATATTCCCTTACTGCCGCCTCTGCCGGTTTTTCAGACATCTGAATATGTCCGCCAAACAACGCAAGCATATTCGGAAAAGTGGGTGCCTTGTTATCCCTTCGCTGCATAACAAACTGGTTATCAGATGTATACAGCACTAATGCAGCTACGTTATGTGTATCTTCAGCCATGTACAGATTAGTTGTTGGCCACAAACGGCAATAGTGCAATGTGGCGGGCGCGCTTGATAGCGGTAGCCAAACGGCGCTGCTGGGCTTCGGTTAGCCCGGTTTTCTTGCGGGTTTCTATCTGCCCGTAGCCGTTAACATAGCGCTGCAAGGTCTTGAAATCCTTGTAGTCAAAAAATGCTACATCTGTCCTGTGTTTAAAAATCTTCGCCATTTTTTGCTTCTCCTTAAGTCAGTATATCTTCTTTAGTAATTGTTAGCCCTAGCTGCACAGCCGTATTTATACGAGCTTGCTGGCATCTAGCCTTAGGATTGCTTATTGATTTGCCCTGATAGAAATCTTCCCAGTCTTGATCGGAATAAACCTCTGTGCGAAGCTCTGCTTCGCGGTCCAAATTGGTTAAATCGTAAGCTTCGGTCATTGCTAGAAAGGGATGTCGTCGAGGTTGATTGGCTCGTCGCCAATGTCTTCTATTACGACGTCATCCTTTTTCTTGCTTGGTGCTGGCTTGCTTGCGCTTTCGCTTGCTCCCCCACCGTTGCCACCTTCGTCTCCCCCACCGCGGCTGTCTAGGAAGGTTACATCGTTCGCTAGGACTTCCACCTTGCTGCGCTTCTGGCCTTCTTGCTCCCAGCTACGGGACTGTAAACGCCCCTGCACTAGGCAACGGCGACCTTTGCTTAAGTATTGGCTTACACGCTCTGCTAGTGGCCCCCAAGCGACAATGTCGATGTAGTCGGTGGCTTCCTGCCATTCACCCGACTGGTCTTTGTAACTGCGGTTTAGCGCCAGGCTAAAGCTGGTTACGTTTTGTCCGTTCGGCGTTTGCCGAAGTTCTGGGTCGCGCGTTAGGTTACCCATAAGAGTTACTTGGTTTAAACTACGTGCCATATGGCATTCCTCCTTATAAGAACTATGTCTTAAGTTATTTAGTACTTTGTACCTTACGCCTCGGGCGCAAACCGTGTCAAGCACGGTTGTTGATTTTACTCTTCGGTTTCTTCTTCCGACTCTTCCTCAGTACTGTCACCGCGCTTCGCAGCCTGCTCGGCCTTGCGCGCCTTTTCGGCTTCGGCCTTGGCAATCGCCTTCAAGTCCGGCCGGGTGATGAGGAAGCGAACGACCTCGTCGGTAATGTTTAGGGTAGACTCTACCTTGGCCACATTTGCCGGCGGAAGCTCCACGTTGTAGAACACGTACACAGCGTGCTCGTTACCTTTAATGTTATAGGCTAGCTTGCGCTTGCCCCAGTTGTCCGTACCGGTTACTTTACCTTTGTTATCGGTAAAGATTTTAGTCACCCGGTCCTCAGCCTTGCTGAGGTCAACTTCTAGGTCCGGGTGGTACAATACGGCAATTTCGTATTGGTTCAAAATGAACCTCCTTCCTTTGGTTAAAGCCTACACTCACTAGGGGATGCAAGCTGAAGTTGATAAGTCAGGTTATTGTACCTTAACTACCCCTGTTAGTCAACTATCCTTCATTAGGCTGCATTTTGTTCGCGCAGCCTAACTTCAAAAGCAGGCAATAGTTGTGCATGCAAAAGCGGGTTACCCAACTTGAACCATAGCAAGTCTCGGGCGTCGGGCGGCATGCTTGGGTGTAGCCTTTCCTCCTGTTTAAGCTGACGGTAGAGCGGCTGGGCATCGTGCGCAGCCTTACCTACTGCCAAGGATAATAACCATACGCCAACGCGCGCTTTTTTATCATTATCTTGTTCGTGCAAAAATTCATCAATTCGGTTGCCTTTTATGTGAGACAGGCTCTGGCGCATTACGTAATCGCGTAGAAAATCCCTGACAGGTTCATACCTGTATGTCATGTGATGAAAATTGAACCCTCTCTGCCGCTCTTCGCGACCCCTCACCTCTTCTACCGTCTGATCTATATACTGCTTTCTGCTCAGTGTGGGGTTTATCTGAAGTTTGTAAGCTTTTGCTGCCCGCTTTTTTAGACTTATCATTTCTTGGGTTGATAAGGTAAGCGGCGAGGCCGTCGTCCGCAATAAGGCTCTTTGGTCAGACGTCATGGCTACAATACGTGGTTCTGTGCCCCTTAAATCAATTGCCGTTTCAGGCGTATACCCGGCACAGGCTGCAATAATTGCCTTGAATTGTTCAGTTTCATCCGTAGGAATTTGTGGGCCAATAAAGTAATCGTGATAGGTTAGTTTGCCCCTCTTCCTGTCGCCCATGTTATGGTCCGTAGCCCTTACCAGCTGGACGCGCGAGTGCCGCAAGGCTTTGCCTCCTAGTGTCTGCAGGGCGGGTGCTGACGAGGGGTGCCAGGGGTGATGCCAATTAGCAAACTCCGGGTCATCGGCAGGCAGTAGTTCGTTAGGGAGAATAGGGAGCGGTATACCTAACGATTCATCTACCGGGGTAATGAGTTCAGCGGCCATATTTCCTGCCTATTAAAAAGCCCCCGGCGTAACCGGGGGCTTCTTGCTCAGGTGAAAAGGTTGCGAGCTCGGTGTCCATTGCTGGTACCTTTGCGGTCACTGCCTTTTCCTCCTTTTGCAGTTTTTGTTCTTAAGCTTAGTGTAAGATTTCTAACACACGAATTCAAGTGGAAAACTAGTTGTTAGGATAAAATACTGTGCATAAATCCATCAATTTATTTGCTGTGGCCCATTTGCCTTCTATATATCACCCGAACAATATACTGAAACACAAAACCAGGGATAAATATCAGTGCGAAGGTATTACCGGTTTCTTTTAGGAAACCCTTGACTGTAACGTCATTTAAACAGCTATGATTATCGGGTGCATGTAAGGTTGCTGCCAGATGCACTATTCCATAGAGGCCAAATAGTAATAATATTGTCGCGATAGTAAGTAAAAGTACTCTAATTATATTGAACGGTCGGTAGCCTTTAGGGTGCCATGGGATCAATATTATTAACGCGAGCGTGCCGATGGCCGCGAATATACTGGCATAAAAGGCACCTATACCTACCGCCAAACCTGGTCCGAAACAATCCCAGCCTTCCATCTTATTGATTAAGGTAGGCGTCGCGGTCGTCTTCGACGGGCTCAAAGTCATCTGCCGGGGCGGCAGCAGCACCACCACCGAATACTTCATCTATGGAGCTTACCAATACTTCGCGTGGCCTACTGCCGTCTGCCTGGCCAATTATGCCCTGCTCTTCCATCTGTTCTATAAGCCGGGCTGCGCGGCCGTAGCCGATACGCAATCGCCGCTGTAACAGGCTGGTGCTAGCTTTGCGGTTCTCTATTACCACATGCACGGCGTCACGGAACATATCATCGTCAGCGTCACCGCCTGGCCCCATATCGGCTACTACACCACCCTTGCCATTCAACTGCACGGGCTGGCTAACTACTTCTTCGTCGTACTGCGGCGGGCGCTGCATGCGTAGAAAGTCAGCTAGTTTAACGGTTTCTTCATCTGTTATAAGCGCGCCCTGTACACGCTTCGGCTTTGGCATGTCGGCAGTTAGCAGTAGCATATCGCCCTGGCCTAGAAGCTTTTCGGCTCCTACACCGTCTATGATAGTCTTACTGTCTACACCGCTTGCGGTTGTAAAGGCTATGCGGGCAGGTACGTTTGCCTTAATAAGGCCGGTTATAACGTCTACGGACGGCCGCTGGGTTGCGAGCACTAGGTGGATACCGACGGCACGGGCCTTTTGGGCGATACGGACTATGAGTGCTTCGACATCGCGCGCAGCCATCATCATAAGGTCGGCTAACTCATCTATGACTATGACGATGTATGGCATGCCTTCTTCTTGCTTCACGGCGTTGTATTCCAATATGTTGCGCTTGTGCACTTCGGCTAGCGCCCGGTAGCGGCGCTCCATTTCGGCCACCGCCCATTTGAGCGCGCTTATGCACTTTTCGGGCTCAGTAATAACAGGGGTAAGAAGATGTGGGATGTCGGCATAAGGAGCCATTTCTACCGTCTTAGGGTCGACTAGGATAAGCTTTAGGTCAGACGGACTGTTGCGGTATAGCAAACTCGTCAAAATACCATTAATCATAACGCTTTTACCAGAGCCAGTTTGTCCTGCTACCAGCACGTGGGGCATCTTTGCTAGGTCAGCCACCACTGCCGTACCAGATATATCCTTGCCTATCGCAAAGCCAAGCGGACTGTTCAGTTCCTGCCATTGGGGCGAGGTAAATATGCTGCTCAACCGTACAGTCGCACCTTTTACGTTCGGTACTTCTATACCAACTGCACGCTTACCAGGTATAGGCGCTTCCATGCGTATGCTGTGGGCTGCAAGGTCAAGCGCGAGGTTGTTTTCCAGTGCGGTAATCTTAGTCAGCTTAACACCTGTTGGCGGCTTAAGGGTGTACTGGGTAACGCGCGGGCCGATGTTGGCCCCTTCCATTTCAACCTCAATGTTGAAGTTTTCAAAGGTGTCATGAATAATTTGCGCGTTTGTGTTCACATCGCCGGCATCTGCCTTATCCTGTTTTTGGTTGAGCAAATTTATAGATGGGAACTGCCAGTTCGGGTCGCTTGCGGTGGTAAGTGCCTCGTGGTTTTCGCTAGGTGCCAGCTTTTGGGCAGTGTTCTTCAGGCTGGACATTTGGGCTGCAGCATTACCGCTGTGGTGCACGACTGGTACGCCCTCATTGAGTTTGAACTGGTGTTCCGCAGCTTTTGCTTTGAGTGAAGCCAAGTCGGTATCACCATCTTCTTGCTTACGGCGTTCGAGTAGCTTCATAACCAGGTCTTTTGGCGAGATGCCAAAGGCAAAGCAAGCCGATAACACAGTAATAACGAAGAATAGTAGGCTGGCCGGTATTTTATCCAGTGCCCCTAGCACAGCCTTGCCAATAGTAAGGCCAAGGTGGCCGCCCTTGCCATCCGTCCACGTACCGTTTGTATCCTTGGTTGCAAAGGTAGCCGTTAGCCAACTGGCTGCAAATATAAGCACGAATAGCATGCTGGTAAGCTTACCGAGCGGTATGCGCCGGTCTTCGGCCATAAACTTGTATACACCCCAGTATATGAGCGCGACCGGCGTCAGGTAGCCAGCTAGGCCAAGCAGCCAGTATGCCCCATGGAATAACCCTACCGGTAGCGAACCGCCCGTGCCAAACCCACCAATGAGCAGGAACACGCCGAGTAGGCAGAGAGTGACTGCACCAGCATACGCCCAGAATGGCGAGCGCTCTATGGGGGCTACGTCTACTTTCTTTTTCCTGGTTTGCTTTTTCTTTTTCTTAGCCATTTCGTTTTACCAATTATACCCCTCTTACCGCTTATGGTCTAGGGCTGAAGGCCTAGTGCCTGGCGCCTTTTTTGAATGCGGTTATCTAGGTCATTTAGGCGCAAGCTATATGCCTCGTCATCCATTAATCCGGCATTGTGACGGCGCTCATACTCCCTTCTTGCAACAAAGTGCCCTGCTAGGACTAGGTCACCAGAAGCTAGGGTGTAAATATCTAGGTCTTCTCGTATATCTAAGTCAAGCCCAAGGTCTTCTGGCTCGTATGCTATCTTTTCGGCGAAAGGGCTAGGAGCATCTTCCATATTACAATTATAGCAATTTTTACAACTTTTGTCAATCTAGTCGCGCTCTACCGCTCTTGGCGCTGCCTTCGGATAATCGCCGGTGTTCAACGCTCATAGACAACAGTAGTTCGTCGGCAAAGAGACTATTTTTGTCAGCACGTAGTTCGTCGACACGGTTCGAAGTTGGAACGCCCGCAAGATGGGCGCGCATAGAGGCGTTGAAATTACGGCGTTCTAGCTGGTCTCGACGGTGCAAGGCGACATCAGTAGCAACTTGCTCGTCTTTAGCCTCAAGGAATTCAATGGTTTCCTCTAGTAACGTCTCAATTTCGTCAGGCCCATCTGACAATGGACCGCTCTCAAAGGGAGGAATATATGCCATAAACAACTATTATACCTTCATTATTTATAGTTGTCAATTCTAGCTTAGTCTACGCGGGCGTCCTGTGTGAGTAAGCGCTGGCGCATTTCTTGGAAGCGCTTTTGCTGCTCGGCAGCTATCTCTTCGCTCGTTTTGGTACGGCCGTTGCTGGCAGTTTTGACTTCGCCCTTGCCACCTATGACGTTCACAACTGGGATGACAATAGGGCTGCGCTGGGTTTGTTCGAACAGGTAGTGGGTCACGTGGTCTTTGAGCTCGGCCTTGAAGCGGTCGAGGTCTATTCGCTTAAAGCGTTGCTGTACTGCCCGCTTAAGCTCGGCGCGCAAGCCATTCATGACCTCTTCGTTTTCACGCATGTATATGAACCCGCGACTTATGATGTCCGGGCTAGTTAGGAGCGCGCCAGTCTTCTTGTCAATGGTAAGTACCACCGCTACCAAGCCTTCCTCGGCCAAAAGTACACGGTCTTTTACAACCACGTTGCTAACTATGGCACCGGTTTGGTCGACCAGGATAGTACCGTGCGGTACTTCACCGGCTACTTCCATTTTGTCTGGGGTGAGTGCTATAACCTGGCCATTTTCGGCATTCACAGTATTGGCACGTGGGATGCCCTGCTCTATGGCTAAGTCAATGTGCCGGCGCTTCACACGGTAGGCACCATAAATAGGTATGAAGAACTTGGGCTTGGTCATTTGTATCATGTCGACGTATTCATCGCGGCTAGCATGTCCTGACACGTGCAGCGGGCCAACATTGTCCAGGTCGTGCGTAGTGTGTTGAAACACATGTACGCCCTTGCGCTCCAAGTCATCAACCATCTGGCCTATCAGTGCATCGTTACCGGTTTCGGGGATAGGTGTGGAACTGAGCACTACGGTGTCTTGCTCCTTCATCTTTACATGCTTGTGCTCGCCAGCTGCCATACGTTGCAAGGCACTACTAGGTTCGCCCTGACCACCGGTACAGACAACGACAACATCGCTATCCTTAAGGTTCGGTACGCTAGCTATTGGTACAAACGTACCCTTGGGCACGCGCACAAAGCCATG
>DASSKV010000041.1:0-6307 GCA_035690125.1 Saccharimonadales bacterium (SeqCode)
CAGAGTATAGTCAACATGAAGCTGCTTAAACGGGCTGCAGACGACGCCAAAAAGCGCCTGGTACTTATAACTTCCGAAGCCGGCTTGCTACCGCTAGCTGGTGCTGTAGGCCTCCACGTAGCTAAATCTTTGCAGTCCAAGCCAGAGATACCATCTGGCCCGGATGTTGTTAGCGACGAGGACACCTCGGCCGAAACTTGGGACGACGAACCGGCAGAAGGGTTAACGGCAGAAAGTGCCGGCAACAGGCCAATAGGTGAGCTGGCTGGGGCAGCCGCAACCGTACCGCTTGCGAACGATGATGCCATGGAGACCGTGGAGCTCCCCGACGAAGATGCCGATGCAGAAGGTGCCAGCAGCGCCGTAAGCAGTGCGCCGCTACCTCTAGCTGCCAAAAAAGACAAAAGGCTCAAAATACCCAACTTCGACCGCTTTCGCCTGTGGCTTGCCCTCGCCGGACTGTTGCTCATAGCCTTTATAGTCTTCATATACTTTGCAGTTGCGGTGTTGCCCAAAGCGACCATATCTATAAAAACAGATGCCAGCAACATCAACACTAGCGCCACGCTCATACTCGACCAAACCGCCGCAAGCTACGACCCGGCAGCAAACGTAGTCCCCGCAAAGCAAGTCCAATCACCTAAGACTTACACCCAGCAGGCGGCTACTACCGGCCAAGTGAACAAAGGCGACAAGGCAACCGGTTCGGTAAATATGACCGCTAAAGAGTGTTTTCCAAATCTGGGCCAACCCGATGCCGTACAGGCGGGGACGGGTGTGAGCTCAGGAGGCAAGACTTATATAACCCAAGATACTACTCACTTCAGTAGTTCCGGTGTTATATCAGGTACGGGCTCCAACACATGTGCTACCTATCAATCTACCAGCTCAACTGATATCACTGCTCAAGCTGGTGGGGCGAACTATAATGTGTCTTCTGCGACATTCACGGTGGCTGGAAGGACGGATGCAAGTGCCAGCGGCTCAGCTAGTGGCGGTACCGATTCTATTGTGAAAGTTGTTACTCAGTCCGATATAGACGGGGCTAAGGCCAAAATTGCCACTACCGACGCTGGCATAAAGCAGGATTTGCAAAACCAGCTCAAGCAAGCGGGTTACTATGCGGTGGTTGCCACATTTAGCTCCGGCGACCCAGCTATAACTACTAGTGCGAATGTGGGCGATACGGCAGATACTGTTACCGTGACGGCAGTTGTTACCTACACCATGCTTGGCGCACACCAGAGCGACTTGCAAAAGGTGGTAGACACGCAAATAAAAGACCAGATAGACCCAGCCAAGCAGAGCATACTCAGCGACGGCCTAGACAACCCTGACATCAAGGTAACCGCCACAGGTGACAAAACGGTAACCATACAGCTACAAACCGTAGGTGTGATAGGCCCAGACCTTAACATCAACGACATCAAGAAGGCCGCAGCCGGCAAGAAGGGCGGCCAAATAAAAGACTCGCTTACGAACCAGCCGGGCGTAACAGATGTAACTGTCAAAATGAGCCCCTTCTGGGTCACCACGGCGCCTAAGAACATAAGCAAGATTACCGTAACCATCGCTAAACCCACGAATACCATCAAGACGAATGCAAACAACCCATAGTTCCATACTCGCACTAGATGTGGGTGAGGCACGCATCGGTATAGCAATGGCTAACCGTATTGCCAAGATTGCTTCACCGCTGGTAACGCTACCCAATGACGATAATTTTACTGCCCAGCTGCGCAAGATAGCTGAAACTAATGGGGTGGACACGCTTGTTGTCGGTTTACCCCGTAGCCTAGATGGCACAGTGACAGCCCAGACAGCCTACGCACAGGGTTTTGCGGACAAATTGCAAGCCGAGCTTGGGCTTCCGGTGCATTTGCAGGACGAAGCCCTTACTTCCGCCAAGGCCGAAGCGGAGCTCACAGGCCGGCGTAAACCTTTCACGCGCGAGGACATTGACATGCTAAGTGCAGTGTACATTCTCGATGACTTTTTGAAGGAGGGCACGGCATAGTGGGGTTTTATTCGCTTAAACGTAGGCGCACTAACTGGCGTAAGGTGGTTGTTAGCGTCGTGGCGGCGGCCTTAGTGGTTACTGTTGCTGCCGGTTTTACCGCATGGGGCCATTACCGCAGCAACCTAAGGCCACGTGATAACGACCAGACTACGTACAATATTGTCATCCCGACAGGTTCTACCCCCAGGCAGATAGGCAGCCAGTTAAAGGTGGCCGGGCTTATACGTGACGGCCGCACATTTGAGATTTATGTACGCGTGCATAACTTTACGGACAAGCTCCAGGCGGGTACCTATGCTATAAGCTCGAGTATGAGCGTGCAGCAAATAGTATCTAAGATAGCCAACGGCGATATAGTAAAGAACCTGCTTATTATTTTGCCTGCGCAAAGGATCGACCAAATAAAAGATGTATTTATAAATGCCAAGTTCGATAAAGTTGCAGTCGACAAAGCTTTCGGTGCCGACCAGTATAGGGATATTCCGGTTCTAGCTGACCTGCCAGCAGGCGCTAGCCTGGAAGGCTACCTATACCCCGATACATTCCAAAAAGACGCAACGACAGACCCCGCAGTGATAATCCGCCAATCATTACAGGAAATGAACAGCCATGTAACCGCAGACGTAAAAGCTGCTTTTGCGGCCAAAGGGCTTAGTACATATCAAGGCATAACCCTAGCGTCGATAGTAGAGAATGAAGTGTCCAAGCCGTCAGATAGGCAACAGGTTGCCCAAGTGTTCCTGTCACGACTCAAGCAAGGCATACGCTTGCAGTCCGATATAACTGCCAACTACGCTTCACTGGTGGGCGACGACGCCTACAACATGTATAACCACGATGGCTTGCCGCCCGGACCAATAAGTAATGTAAGTGACGTGTCACTACAAGCAGTAGCCCATCCTGCCAACACCAATTGGTTATACTTCGTAACCGGCGATAATGGCACAACCTACTTTTCTTCGACATCCCAGGAGCACGAAAAGCTAGTGCAGCAGTACTGCCACAAACTCTGCGGCAGATAGTGCGACCTAAAATCTCGGCACATTTTGGGCGCTGAGCTGTGTTCCGCTGCTGCCTACGGCACGTTTCACGAGCACGTACCTTAGTACGCTGCGCTGCGGTGCTCGCTCATCATCCCAAACTATACTCGAGCTTTCAGGCCGTTAAGTTTGGAGTTATTTGCATGTTTGCTTCCACGTAACAGGGGTAGAACAGGGGTGGTGAAGGCCAAAAAGCCTTGAACGTATGCCTATTTTTGCTAAAATATAGGGGTAATGCTTTTGATGCCACCCCTAGAGGGGCTTTTTAAAGTATTACGGCCTTAGATAATGTAAATATTATTTAGGGGGCACCACATAATAGGTGCCACGGAGATTGTAATTAGTACCACCAGTACACGCACTATTCAAGACCGTCTCGCTGTTATGCAGCCAGGGCAGTCGAACAAACTCTATCGCCGCTACCAGAAGCTCCTCAGCCGTAAAGGGGCGCGTAAGCGTGCCATCCGGTTTGGGCTTGTTAGTGGCAACCTAGTGCTCATAGCCGCCATAGTTACATTTATCATTGGTAGCCCGCACTCTGGCGGCGCTGCTGCCCCCGCCTTCCTAAACTCCAGTAGCCATAGCGTGGCCGCCAACCCGCTCGACCAACTGTCCTCTGCCGACATAGCCGTAACAGTCGCACGCGTTACGAGCGTGCCTGAAGCCACCTCTGTAACCAACCAGGCAGATAGTGAACATGCCTTGCTCGCTATGTCTTCGGCCAGTGAGAGCGTAGCTTCAAAGCCCGAAGTTGTCGCTACTGCGCTTAAGTCCAAGGCCGACATAGTTAGCTATACCACAGTGGCTGGCGATACTGTTAGCGGCTTGGCGACCAAGTACGGCGTCAGTGCCGATAGTATCCGTTGGTCCAACCAGCTTAACGGCGACAGTGTAGCAGCAGGCAAGAAGCTTGTTATCCCGCCGGTAAACGGCATAGTCTACACCGTAAAGTCGGGCGATACCATAGATAGCTTGGCGCAGAAGTACAAGGCCGACAAGCAGAAGATTATCGAAGCCAACGACGCCGAAATAAGCGGCCTTAAGCCCGGCGAACAGGTGCTTATACCAGACGGCACTGTTGCGGCACCAGCGGTAGTACATACCATTGCCGTAGCGTCATCTTTCCCATGGGGCGGCTACTCTCCCATATACGGCTATAACGGCTACGACTACGGTTATTGTACTTGGTACGTTGCTAACCGCGTGGCCGTGCCAAGCAACTGGGGCAACGCCAGCAGCTGGGCGTACTACGCCGGTATGAGTGGCTGGACTGTTAGCAGTACACCTATCCCAGGTGCCATAGCCCAGACCCCGTACGCTGCAGGTGGCCTCGGCCACGTTGCCTATGTAGAAGCCGTGTCTGCCGACGGTACCATGATGAAGTACTCTGACATGAATGGCCTAGCCGGTTGGGGTCGTGTAGGCTACAGCGACTGGGTTCCCATAAGCAAATTCCCCCACTACATCTACCACTAGTCTTCCTCACCTAGCAGATTATTAGCTTGGCAATTGCGTGCTAATATACCTTCATGGCTGAAACAATAACTAGTTTACCTAGTGAACAAGGCTTTACGGTTACCCAAACGGATTGGCTGACCGAATCACAGGACCTTAGTCATATTAACTGCCAAGCAACTAGCTTACCGCTCGATGTAGATATTTACTTCGGTGATTTAAAACGGAACGATGAAGACCTCGCACCCTATTACTCATTGCGCTGGACTACGGCAATATCGCGTGAGGTAGTTATAGAAATAATCCGAAAGACAGGACAAGAACTTGGTGCCGAAGAGTATATGTGTCACGGCCCACATAACATGCGTGGTTATTCTTATCCTTGTGACCTCGCCGAAGAGCAGCAAAAAGAGCTGGACAAAGTTGTCAACGAGGCAATGGGAGAGAGCGACGACCTAGACAAGGTTTTAGGCCCTGAGTTTGGATTCTTACGCGTTAACACGAAACACGGCGCGCTAGTATGGGAAGGGGAAGGAACCTTTCACTATGAAGATACGGGTACTGAACTCTTCGGTTTTATTTCAGATGAGCCAATCGATAATGATCTTACGCAAAATATAATTCGCGAAACTATTGCCGCAGAAGACAGAGAAGCGGTTGTGGTTGCGCTGGCTTCACTACAAAAACTTTACGAAAAATACGGATACGCAATGCCAGCTTAAATTAGCTGCCAACCTTAATAAGGGCTAGCAGCCCTAGAACCTAATACCTAACACCTGTAAACTATAAGTATGCATTTTATTGATAAGGTGAACGTTGAGGTCCATGCCGGCGACGGTGGCAATGGCAAGGTCAGCTTTCGGCGTGAGAAATTTATATCCAAGGGTGGGCCGGACGGCGGTGACGGCGGTAATGGCGGCGATGTCATATTGGTTGCTAGCCGTAACGAAAACACCTTGGCTCAGTTCCGCTACCAAAAGGAGCTTAAAGCCAAGCCAGGCCAACCTGGTGGCACTAGCCGCAAGCACGGCAGAAGCGGCCAAGACCTGCTAGTTGCTGTACCTGTAGGCACGGTCGCTATGACCGAAGGGGGCGAATCGCTTGCCGACCTCACCGAAGATGGCCAGCAAGCCGTTGTTGCTATGGGTGGGCGCGGAGGCTTTGGCAATGCCCACTTTACAAGTTCCAGAAGGCAAGCCCCTAAGTTTGCCGAAAAGGGAGAGCCGGGTGAGAGCCTAACGCTTACGCTGGAGCTCAAAATGATTGCCGATGTCGGGTTAGTGGGCATGCCCAACGCTGGTAAGTCCACATTGCTTAGCAAGCTCAGTAACGCCCGGCCGGAAATCGCCGACTACCCATTTACCACACTTACACCAAACCTTGGGGTTGTAGATGTGGGCGACGCCAGCATACTTATGGCCGATATACCAGGGCTTATAGAAGGCGCAGCCGAGGGCAAGGGCCTGGGTCACGACTTTTTACGGCACGTAGAGCGCACTCCTGTAATAATGCACATGGTAGACGCCTACCAAGAGGACGTCGCTAGTGCATACAGCACCATCAAAGATGAGTTGGCGGCCTACCAACCAGCACTAGTAAGCCGGCCAGAGGTAATTGCCCTCAACAAAACCGAAGGCCTTGACGAAGAAATCATAAACGACCTTCTGGACCAGCTAAAGCGGGTGGCCCCGGCCAAAACACCCATATTTGCTATATCCGCCAAATCCGGCAAAAACCTAGATAACCTGGTATACGAGCTAAAGAAGAAAGTGCAGCAAGCCCGTGCCAAGGC
>DASSKV010000042.1:0-16373 GCA_035690125.1 Saccharimonadales bacterium (SeqCode)
ACCATAGGAAAAGTGACACTTCGTACGCTAGTCTTGTGCCCACCTCTTGTATTGGCCGTAGAAGCAGGCGAATACCTATCGCACCACTTGTAGTTATTTATTTGTGACTTTGGCCGTGTGGACCATCCAGTTTTGGACGTTTGTAAAGCGGTCTGTGCCGGTGTTTATGGCGTGGTCGTTTAGGCCATATACTTTGCCATGCGTAAGGTACAGGTAGCGTGGTTGGTACAACCCCAGGGCGGGCGCATCCTGCTGCCAGGCCTGTAGGAAGGGCTTGTACTTGACTGCCCTGAGCGCCGGGTCGAGGCGCGTACGGCCACCTTCTAAGGCAGCGTCTGCAACCGATGATTTGTACTCAGAAAGATTTAAACGGTTTGCTGAAAGTACCGATGCTTGGCTGCTGTCCCAGTAGGCGAATACATCTGGGTCGGTACCTATGGAAACCCCGTACAGCACCGCATCGTATCCATGGGCGGTAAGGGTCGTGTTGAAATCGTCGCTACTTTGTAACTGGACGTTCAACCGAATGCCGAGTGGGCGCCACTGGTCCTGCAGCTCCGAGAGGACCATCCGGTTTTCTGGCGTGTCTATAGCGCTTAGCTCGAACTGCAAGGGCTGGCCGGATTTATGCCGCACGCCATCCTTGCCTGCTTGCCAGCCAGCCTGGTCTAGCAGTGACTGGGCCGCGGCCAAGTTACCGGTTTTTTGGGCTGATGCTGGGTCATAGCCCAACTGTCCCTGCAGCAGCGGTTCAGTCACCAGCCGGGTGGTATAGCCCAGTCCATCGACAATTTTCTTAGGGTCAGAGGCACTTACAAGGGCCTGGCGCACCTTCGCATCAGCCAGGACACCATCTGACGTCTTAAAGAATACATAAGTGCCGGCTGTTAGCAGCATGTTGTGCCTGCTAACGCTTTTATCCTTTATGACTTCTGCAGGAACAGATGCCAAGCCGGCGACCGCAGTAAGCTGTCCTTGTTTGAAGGTCTTTATAAGCTGCTCGTTGTTGGCATAGGCCTGGACTACGAACTCCTTTAGCTTGGGCGCGCCACCCGCGTAGTTCTCAAATGGCACAAGCGCTATCTGTTCTTGGGCATTCGTGACATTGCCGCCGCTTACCTGCAAAGCCTGCCACTTGAAAGGGCCTGCCCCGACCGGGTTGACGGTGTTAAAATCACTGGTTCGTAAATCAGCTGCTGACACTTTAGAAAGTATGTGGGCAGGGACAATGCCGTTGGTAAGGTTGTATGGGAATGAAACCAGGGCATTCGGCAGCGTAAAGACCACCGTGTGAGCATCGCTGGCGCTAACTTTTACCCCCTGCCAGCCGCTAGCCAAGGGCGAGCGGGCGTCTGGGTTCTGGATGGCCCCATACGTAAACACCACATCGGCGCTCGTTAGCGGCGCACCGTCTTGCCACGTCAACTTCGGCTTTAGGTGTACTGTGTATGTTTTGGCAGCGGCATCGACACTGTAGTCGCTGGCTAAGTCGCCAACTAGTTTGTTCTGTTCGTTGTACTTAAACAAACCCGAAAACACCAGTCGGGCAACGGTTGCATCCACCGGCTTAGTCGCATACATGGGGTTCGCAGTTGTAAAAGCACCCTGGATACCCTCACTGTAGATACCTCCTGGCACGGGCTTGAGCGTCTGGTAGTAGCCGCTCAGGCTTATAAGCTGCCATATAAGCACAGCGATAAGCAATACGAACAACCCGACCCAGGTAATAACAAAACGCCGAACCATGTTCAGGCGCTCTAACCTCCCAAATAAGTGGCGCTCTATACCTTCTTCGGCTTGCAATCCTAGGCCCTCGACTTGTTGTTGGCCTTTGCGCAAGCGGCGCCGGAATCGTAGTTTAAGCGGTCTTGGGCTCATCCCACCTGCTCGCCGTTAGCGTAGGGCACCAAGGATTAGCGACACCGTAAAGATAACTGCGCACACGATAGTCAGTTGGAAAATGGTCTTGTCTGTACCACGGCGGGTAGTGTTGACTTCGCCAGCACCGCCAAGGCCTGCGCCCAAAGATGCGCCACGTGTTTGGACAAGTATAAGAAGTGTCATAAGTATCATAGAGCCGAGCGCCAGGTAGTGAAAAATGTTCATGATTCTCTTTCTTCCAAAATAGCTGTTACCAAATAGTTTACCAGGCCTATGACTATACCCGCAAACACGGCCGCCCAAAAGTTTGTAATGTGTAAGGGATGGTACAGCTTACTGGCAATGTAAACGGTTATGCCGTTCACGATTATCATAAACAGCCCGAGTGTAAAGAGTATGGCAGGCAGTGAAAAAATAACGATAACCGGCTTAAGCACTACATTTATGACCGCCAGCACCAGGCCGGCTATGATTATGACATGTGCCTCGTGGCCGTAGTCAATACTGGAGCCCAGTAACCCTGCTGCTATAAACAGGCCTAGGCTACAAACCAGCCAGCGCACCATAAAACGGCCAAACGGTGTTTTCATCCCTCTTATTCTAAATTACAGCAGTACTCGCGGCAAGGCATCACTTAGGACTTCTATGCCGCCCTTGGTAATAAGTATGTCGTCTTCGATACGTATGCCAAGACCCTCTTCGGGTATATAAATACCTGGTTCTACAGTAAGCACCGCGCCTGGTTCCAAGGCCACGGTGTAATCACCGACATCGTGGACATTGAGGCCTAAGAAATGTGAGGTGGCGTGCGGATAGTAGCGGCGTACACTTTCATGGTCGATGGTTTTTATAAGGCCGAGCTCGCGCAACTTTTCGCCCATGTACTTCTCCACCTTCTCTTCATAGGCCTGCAAGAACACACCAGGTTTAAGGTGGCTCATAGCATAGGCCTGGACATCCAAGACGGCTTCGTATACGGCTAGCTGGCGCCGGCTTGGTGTACTTAACGCAAGTGTGCGCGTGATATCTGCCGCGTAGTGTTCTACCTCAGCCCCAACGTCCATGATTGCCAGTTCGCTAGCTACTAACGCCCCGGTATTGGCGACATTGTGGAGTGTACATGCACGCTCACCGCCAGCCACAATTGGTTCAAAGGCATGGCCGCTGGCGCCGCGCCGCCGAAAACCCCGGGTTATATCCGCCTCCAGTTCATATTCATACGAATACTTAGCCAGCTTAGACGGCCTGGAAACTTCCTTCAGCGTTGCGATGGTTATGTCTATGGCGCCTTGTATAGCCGCCAACTCTTGTGACTGCTTTAGCATGCGCATCCGTACCAGGTGCATGGTCACATCTAGCAGCTCCAAACCCTCCTTTTGGGCTTTGAGCTTTTTAATAAGCCGCGCCCGGGCCGGGTTGGTATACATGCCCAAGCGTTCGATGTATGGGGGCGAGGCGGCAATGGTAGCAGCATGCTTGACACGCTTAATGCGGTTGCTAAGCACGCGCCAGCCTTCTGTTTCTGAAAGCACTGTTTCTATGCCCGAGCGCCTGGTAAGCCCTACGTCGTCGACAGCTCCGTCAAAAGCCGAACGGCTAGCATCCCGCGGCGGCACTATCAAATACTCTTTGTCTTTATCCATCACAAGCACCACGTCGGGCTCGTCTATGCCGGTGAGGTACCAAAAATTGGCATCTTGGACAAAAGGGAACGTGCTGTCGCCGCCCCGCTGCACAAGGCCATTAGCCGTAATGACGATAGGCGCTTTACCGGTAAAAATATCACGAAGCTTTTTGCGGTTGCCCACAAAAAACCCGCTATCAAATAGAGGTTCCATAATTCAGCTTATCAAGTATACCAAAAGGCAGCGCTTTGTAGCCGCTCATGCTTGTAGTATTAACGTTTTAAAGCTATCTCAGCCTATTCGCCAAGCAGCGCCCGGGCTTTTTGGAGCACTTCGGCGGCGGGGGTCTGGCCCTTTATAGTGAAGTCGTCGGCCCCGAGCTTCATAGCGCGCTCGATATCCGCCTTGTTATCTAGCACTGAATAAACAATTACAGGGATGTGCTTATACGCAGGGTCGGTTTTGAGCTTAGTAAGCACATCGAAACCGGTCAGTTTAGGCAAGATGATGTCCAGCAGAACAAGGTCCGGGGATTGTTGCTCTGCTACCTGCAAGGCCTCCTGGCCGTCTTCGGCTTCAATAACGTTATAGCCGTGCAGGCTAAAGGCCTCGCGGTAAATCTGGCGGAAGGGGAGCTCATCTTCTACTATAAGGACAGTCTTGCTCGTATTGGTGGTGTTGTTCATCATTTTATCTTTTCACGAGTGGCAGGCTAATGCAAATGGTTGTTCCTGCATCGGAAGTTTTTTCTACCGTAATACTACCGTTCTGCAGGTTTATAAGTTGCTTTGCCAGGTATAGGCCAAGCCCCGTGCCACCTTCTGCGGTTGGCGCGCCTGACAGCACCTGGCTCTTGTTAAATAACACATCCAGTGTCTTTGGATCCATGCCACGGCCTTCGTCAATGACCCGTACTTCACCGTTATCACCAGCAACTTTTGTTGAAATGGTAATAGTCTTGCCTTCGCGGCTATAGCTGATGGCATTAGCTAGTATGTTGTTAACTATTTCAACTGTTTTAGCCATATCGGCTAGCACTGTTACCGGTGTGTCCGCCCCTACAACTTTCACCGTAAGCTTTCGCTGATGCAGGCGGTTTTTGTGGACGGCTATCGACTTTTCAATCACCTCGGAGAAATCAACTGGCCCTAAACTTAACATCGCCTTGCCTTGTTCGAGTACGGTTATGTCCAATAAGTCTGCTATGAGCTTGCTGCTGCGCTGGGCAACCTCATCAATGTCATTCAGGTACTCGCGCTGTTTAGCCGTCAACTCACCGACCACGCCAAATGTCATATTGTTGATATAGTCACGGATTTCGGCAATTGGAGTCTTAAGCTGGTGCGACACGAGGGCTATAAAGTTACTCTTTAGCTGTTCCAGTTTTTGGACGTCGGTGGCGTCATCAAAAACCGTCGTCCAACCGATTATCCGCCCACCCAATAAAGTTATAGGCGCCCAGTACGCAAAAACTGGGAAGCTGCTACCGTCTTTACGGACGTACGAATAGCCTTTTATCTGGCGTACTGCCGCCTCTTCTGCCCGAAAAGCGCTCTCTAGCTCGCGCATTGGATGGGCCTCTGGCCCCGCTGGGTGGCCACTTTCATCGAGCACTGGCAATACGTCATCCAGCTTACGGCCAACGACTTCATTCCTGTGCCATCCGGTTAATCGCGCAAAACTGTCATTTACCAGTTTGATTCTGCCATTGGTGTCCATGGCGACCAGGGCACTACCCATAGTTTTGATTATCGCCTCGGTTTCGGCGTTTTTGGCACTCAGGGCGTGTACTTCTTCGTTCAACTGCTCACTTTCGCGGATAAGCCGGCTCACATAATCCGATATGATTGCCAATGCTAAGAATACTGCCCCATAAAAGAAAACTGAACTGACGTAGTAGAACAGGTCGGTATGGGCGTAAGCAAAAATGGCGTTCGGTGGGTGTATGAGCCCGAAGTGGTCGAGTGACACCAAACATATATAGGCAGCCGCGCTGCCCCCGGCGGCTAGGTATATTGCCAAGCGCCCTAGCAGGGCTCCAGTCATAAAAATAGGGATGGTGTAAAGGATAATAGAGCGGCTCTCGAGGGCACCGTTTTGGTACAAAATCCAGGTAACTAGCAAGATATCAAAAACAACCTGGGCAACAGCCAGTAACAGGTAAAATATCTTTTTGCCACCATGCCGCCTGGTCGCAATGAGGACTATGATGTTAAGCACTACACCGGTGAGGCCTATGATGGTTTGGTGGCGAAAATTGTCATTCCAGCCACTTTTAAGGTACAGCGGCACTAGGCCCGCACCAGCTAACAGCAAGAGGTAAAACCAACGCACGCCAGCGTACCAACGCACCCGCTGCCTTAGTTCAATTTCGGAAAAGTCCGCTGGCATATCGCTTCTAGTTCAACCTGTTTATGGTAATACCAATTTACAGTACCATATGCGCCGCGCTGCCGGTACTGCTAGGCTAAGTATTTGCGGATAAGGCTTGCCTTTGTTTCGCCAACCGCCGTCACTAATTCTTCATCGGTAGTTGACTTTAAACCTCGTACCGAGCCAAAAGTTTTTATGAGCTTCTTGCGGGTAGCGGGGCCTATACCCGGGATATCCTCGAGCAGGCTGGCTGTCTGGCGCTTGGTTTTAAGTACGGAGTGATAGCTGACCGCAAAACGATGACTTTCATCTCTTATACGCTGTAGCAATTTTACGAGGTTGGTGTTGTGCGGCACATTGACCAGTACAAAATCTTCACTTTCCACCATGAAGCCACCGAGCTTGTTGAGCAGGGGCTCATTCAAGGCCACGTTGCTTTTACCCTTTTGTATCACTATTTGTTCCTCACGCTTAGCGAGGCCTATGAAGGGGATGTTTGAGCTGCCCATATCGTCACGGGCTTTTATGGCAGCATCTAACTGTCCTTTTCCACCATCTATAAGAACCAGGCTGGGTTTGCCCCAAGCTTTTACGTTTTTTTCGCTTAGGCGGCGTTTCAATGTTTCGTTCATATTATAAAAGTCGTTGTTATGGTTAATTTTGGTCTTGAATTTGCGATATTCGGCCTTATTACTAACACCATTCGTAAAGACAACCATGCTGGCTACCACGTCCGTCCCTTGCTGGTGGCTTATGTCATAACCCTCAATCCGCTGCGGGAACTTAGACAAACTTAACAAGTTAACCAATTCATCTAATGCATGGTCTTTACTGAGGTCCATAAACTCTTTATCGCTGAACAACACCTGTTGGCTAATACTTTGCAAGTTAAGTAATTGGTTTCGTAGCGTTGCTGCCCTTTCGAATTCCTGGTTTTTTGCAGCCCGCCGCATGTCCTTCTCTATTTCTTTTTCAATCGATTTTCGCTTACCCTCTATAACCCCAATGAGCTTGCGTAGGTTTGCGCGGTAGTCTTCCAGACTTGTCCTTCCCTCCTCCAACCCAGGGTCTAGCCCCAGGTGATAGTGCAAGCTTGCCCGCTTTTGCCCTAGGATTCGCCGGGTTGCATAAGGAAATATACGGCGGAGCATTTTAAGCGCCTGCCGGATGGATAAAGCTGACAGGTACGGGCCGTAGTAGCGCGCGCCGTCGTCTAAGGGCCGGCGGGTAGTAGTTACTGTAGGATAATCGCTGTCATAATCTATGCGTATGTACACCATGGACTTGTCGTCGCGCAGCAGAATGTTGTAACGCGGCATATAACGCCGTATAAGTTCTGCTTCCAAAAACAAGGCTTCCAACTCGCTATCTACAACCATCCAGTCTATATCTGCTATGTCGCGCACCAGTGCTTCGGTTTTAGGGTCGCGGCCTCGGCTAGCCTGAAAATACTGCCGTACCCGGCTACTAAGCCTCGCGGCTTTACCAACATAAATAATCTGCCCCCGAGCGTCCTTATGAAAGTACACGCCAGGCTCTTTGGGCAACTCCGACAACTTCTGCTGCAATTTTTTAGACAATTCCACCCTTATATTCTAGCAATTCTAGTGGCCGTCGACCGAAAAGTGCCACGGTTCGTTGAAGTATTGTTGTAAACCATACTTGGAAGCATTATCGTGCAGCCATTTCCATGAATCACTATTTGGAGCAATCCGAGGATTATCAGCGCTCGGGGAATTACCGTCGGAAGTCGTATATGAGCTCGCGCTAATGGGAAGACCATCCAGGTCGAAGTCGATAGCAACAGCGCCATTGTGGTTAGACTCACCCGGCTCACCGACTGTTGCCCCGCTCTGGTCGCTTGAACTCCACAGGTTAAACTGATGCTCCCAGGTGCGGAACGAGCTAACTGCCTTCAGGTGTACACCAGCTGCAGCTGCGTCTTGCACCATCTGAACCACTTTGGCTGCAATTTCAACGCTAACAATTGCGTTGCCATTAGCACCGTCAATGTAGTATCGACTCCCCGGCGTACTTTCTTCTGAGCTACTGGGTAAACTGTTTATAGCGCACAAGTGGAGAGCAAGTTTTTCTCCGTAAATACCGCCATCGTGCATGCCAAGGTCGGTAGTTCCATCTGGACACTGCTCGACATTGCTTGTAATAGCCACCGGAGGTGCTTGTTCGGGAGCAGCATCCGTACCAGGTTGGACGTCATGAGCCTGGAAACGGGCGCCACTACCGTTGCTGTCTGGTGTATCGGCTTCAGAAGAGGCCGGTGTGTCGCCGCTTTGCGGAGCCGGCGCATCATTTACGCCTGGTGCATTATCCCCGCCGGAGGTTACTATTTGCTCCACATGGTTTACAACTGCTTGGTATATATGTGTAGCAGCTTCGACGCGAACGGTCATATGCGGGATTCCCGCACCTTCAAAATACTTTTCAAAAGCTACAGTTGCCTGTGCAAGTGTCTTTGCCTTCTTAAGCTCATGTAAAGCCTGGCTGTGTGAGGTCTTAAGTTCGTGCCACGTATATTCTATTTGAGCACCAAGCGACAGCGGGTCAAGACCGTGGTGGTTAGCCCATTTTACCAGCGCGTCCCATCGGCCGCCGACTTCCCACTGCGCAAGGCCGCGCCCCGGTCCAGCACCGTACTGGTGCTTGGATGGGTCTACACCCGATTCAGTTTTAAAGTTGCCAGCAATAGCAGCTGCTTGCTCCGGCGAAAGCCCTTTACCAATAAAGAATTGCAGCACTTTACTGATATTAGTCCAGTTAGTATGCTCGTTGTTACCAAGGGCTTTCATTTCTTCTACTGCTTTTAATACTACAGAGTGCGGCACCTTTGTTACTTCAATATAGCGACGTATGTGGTGGGTACCTTCATGCCGGACAGGTTTATGATGCGCAGGGTGCTTGTGCGTTATATGCGTAGGATGCACTTTGGCAACCATGTAGGCCGGGATGTGTATGTGCTGGCCAGGATATATGAGGTTTGGGTGCTTTACATGCAGGCGCTTGATGTTTTCTGGTGTTGGATTTATGCCGTGGCGCGCCAGAATACCGCTTAGGGTTTCGCCTGGCTTCACTTCTACGTCTACTCCATGATGCACCGGTAACTTCCTAGCCGGAACTACAATCTCTTTGCCAGCTGGCAAGTCTGTAGCCTCTTTTGGGGAGATGTGGTTTAGCTTGAGGATTGTGTTGGTCATTTCAGCAATCACTTTGTCGTCATGACGATCTTTAGCCGGCACTAGCTCCTTGGCAATCGCCCACACAGTACTTTCAAGCTTAACAGTCTCGACTGAGCTGGGACGCTCTACAGCGTGTTTAGTATGCCGTGTAGCTGGAGCTCTTGTTTCCAGATGGTGTATGGCATGTTTTGGCTTCTTGTGATGTGTTTGCTCCTCTACCTCCACATGATTATGCGGTACACCTTTGTAGTGAGAAAGTGCATCGACAACACTGTCTGGGAGGAATATATCTTCTATGCTTTTAGGCTTTGTCTCACTACTGCGTGTAGTGGGGTTCGGCGTTAGTAATTGTTCGAGAGCTTTGTCTGGTTTAGTGACTGTCGTGCTTTCGTTGGGCAAAAGACCAAGGGTTTCCAGCTCTTGCCTGTCTTTGTCGGTCAGGTGATAAGGGTCATTAGTTTTATCAGCATGTGCATCGGCGACGACAACTGTGCTTGGCTTTTCCACCATAGCTGCACTAGCAGCTACAGGTTGTGCCAAAATAGCACCGCCAACGACGGCAGCACTACCTAATTCAACCATTGTCCGGCCTAACGGTTGAGCTGGCATAACGGCAGGAAGGTCTTCTGGAGTCACCCTAATAAAAGCTTGTTCGACCTCGACAGCTTGCCGATAATCGGCAACAATTGCTTCTGCAAATGCTAGTTCTAACTCTTCTTGCGGAACTTCGTGTGACTGCGACATATATACCTCCTACTTTTATGCTTGCGCGAAACCAGCAGCACCGCCCGAGTGCTTGTTTCTTAGGTTCTTAACTGTTGCCATAGCAAGTCTGTGTTCTATGCTATTACGCTCTTTACGGCTCTTCCTAGTGGGGACACCGCTACGCTGCATTATTTCGTCGACGTGCTCCCTAACTTCTGGCAGTTTGTGACGGCGGATATCTAAGTAAGCTTGTTCAACGTCCGGAAGCCCAGCGTAGCTAGCCTGCACCTCTAGGGGTACGACTTCAATCCACTTCGCCATAATCGCATCTTGGTTCTTAGCAATAAACCCTTTTATCTGGGGAGTAATTAGCACTTCTTTTGCGCCAGGAATGTGGGTGGGCGTCGGAAACGCGTCACTGCTAGCAGCCAGTACAACCCTGTATTCGGATTGCGGCACGCTCTTTTCTTCTTGGGTGACCGTGGCCGCATAAGTGACTGCCGTATGTTCATATTCCGGTATTTCCATTTCTTGTTCGGTTATAGGCTGTTCTTGCTCAACAACCAGTGGTTTCTCTTCGAAAATAATACCTGAGTCTATGAGATCCATGGTTGCGACACGACGACGGATATCTTCCTCGGTTTCCGGCACGGCAAATAGATATTCCCGCAAACAGCCAGTGGTTTCTTTATACTTCTCTTGATAGGCATAAAACTTGGTGAGCACTTTTCGGTCAAAGTACCACCAACCCGCTTCGCTATACAAGCTGTTTTTATCGCCGTAGGGGTTTTCGCCACGGGCCACAGCGTCTCGCACGACTTCCAAAATGGTTTCAGCGATTTCCATCCTTTCTTCAGCAACAATTGTTTCTGGAGCTATAGCTATCCCTTGGTTTAGCTGCATAGGAATAACTTTGCCTTGTGTTTCATGCCGGTGTTTTCCAGCATAATTTCCCTCAGAAAACACCCTGTCCAAAAAGCTGAACCCACCAGCTTCGTGAAAAGTTGCCGCGCTCATACTATTGGCCTATCCCGTAATTAGCTAGGTCCATGTTCAGGTCTGCCAAAGTTTGCGGTGTTGCTTGCACATCGCTCATTACGACGTCCATCTTGGTGTTGCCTGGAGCTTCTACATGCAGCTTAACTACGCCCTGCGGCCCTGGCACAAACTGAGCCTTTGTAAACAGCCCTTTTATATCAGGGGCAATCCTGTCCAAGCGCTGCTTAATAACTTCTGGTTCGCTCGGTAGTATTGCCGGATCCATACTGACCCCCACACCTAAGCCTTCGTATTCATGTATGTACTGGTCTTCCACCTTCTGCTCAATGGCAGTGATGGCGTTGTTCCAGCGCTGTATTGTCGTTCCATCGAGCGCGATTGCAAGCTGCCCAGCTTCGTACATCAAACTGGCCAAACGGACTTTTTCGTCTGGGTTAATAGCAATATGAGGGCCTGGTATAGACACATCCGGGCCATGGCCAAAGAATAAACCGCCTTGATATATTTTGGGCCAGTCTATACTGATACCCGTATCGTAGCAGTTGTTTTTACTGTTGGTGTCGTTATCTTTTGTTTTGCATTCTGCAATCTTCTTATCCATTTTTGTGACAGAATCATCTGCCCGCAAAGGTGCGCGGTTAACAGGGCTAAGCATATCCACGCGTGGCTGGGATATAACAAAATCGCTCGCATGGAACCTTATATCTATTGCGCTGACTTTGCCGCCCTTTTTCGTAATATGGAGGTCTGCTGAACCTTGCTTGTTGTCGCCGCAAAGCATAAAATCGCCTTCCAGCCCCTTATTAACCTTAAGACCCCCGCTAGTCATACCAGCAATAAGATGGTTGTGCTGTATACCGTTTACGCCGACTATTTCGCTTACCTGGTCTTCGCAATCAAAGTTTATCCGTTGCCATTGCTCAGTGGCATGGTTAACGCCAGCCGTTACCCTTGCGGAGCCGTTTCCGCCAGTAAAGAATGCATCGCATCCACCTGCCGCAAGATACATCCCCCCACCTATAGCTGCCACTATTGCCGTCCGGCGAAGCCAAGGGCTGTGCTCTTTTTCTTTCTCGACGACAATATGTACCGGTTGTGGCGGCGCAGGCGGATAATCAACTCTTTGCTCAGGCATTCGCGACTCCTCACATAGAATGCTGTAACGCTTAATACAAAAGCAGGAGGGCCCACCCTCCTGCTTTGCTCCCTACTAGTGTAGGAAATTAGCTGCAGTATATCCTTAACAGTTGTTATTTGTCAATGCTATGCAATATTTTTAAGTTTTTTTCAACACGCTTATGTTTAGCGTCCGTGCTGGGGCGGTTTTTGCGGGGGTATATAATCTTGTCTTGGTAGGTGCACCTGTGCGCGACGTGCAATACTATTGCTGCGCTGGCGTTTCAAAGCACGCTTACGAATTATGGCTTCTTGGATACCTTTGGGCAGGTTTACCCGAGTTAGCTTGCCTTCGCCATCTTCACCTGTGAGCTCTTGGTCATGCCCACCCAGTGCGTGGCGTCGGATATTCCTCATGTCGAGCGGCATTCCGCGGTCGGCAACATTCTGCAATATCTCCACGGTACGTTCAGGGGTAAAGTCAAACTTGCTAACTTCAGTTATCAAGATTGCTGTGTGCTTAGGGGAGCCGACTTCAGCCGCTTGGCCAGCAACCGCAATAGCTAAGTCAGCGAAGCTTTCAATATCTTCGGGGTATGGCAAAGTTTCTTGGATGTAATGCTCGCGGGGCATATACTTATTTTAACATAAGTATTATGATTTTACAAAGTCTTTTCCCTTGCAACCCGCACAATGTGTTTGCCGGGAACAGCCTTTGCAAGTAAGAATAAGCTTATTACACGATTTGTTCTCGCAGTTTTCGAAGTTGCTTGTTTTAGCGCCGCAATGCGTGCAATCACCTATGTCTTGGGACTTGTCGCTGAACTTGGTAGCCATGCGGCCGTCGAATACATACAACGAACCTTCCCATAGCCCTTCGTCGCCATAGGCTTCGCCATACTTAACGATGCCACCATCTATTTGGTAAACCTCTTTGAAGCCGCGGTTTTTCATTAAAGCACTCAGCACTTCGCAGCGGATGCCACCAGTGCAGTACGTTACTACCGCCTTGTCCTTCATGTCGTCATACTTCGGGCTTTCAAGTTCATTCACAAAATCTCGTGTATGTTCTACATCTGGCACAACCGCATTTTTAAATTTGCCTATCTTGGCTTCGTAGGCATTGCGGCCATCAAGGAAAACTACTTCCTCGCCGCGCTCCTTTACCAGCTGATGGACTTGCTCTGGCTTCAGGTGTTTGCCACCACCGACTATGCCGTTTTCGTCCACTTGTATTTCATCTGCCGCACCGAACGTTACAATTTCATCGCGGACCTTTACGGATAGTTTTGGGAAATCATGCCGTCCGCCATCGCTCCATTTGAATGTGGTGCCTTTAAATGCAACAAACGCTTTAGTTTCTTTTACATATGCCTTCAGGTCGCCTACGTCACCACCCAGTGTGCCATTTATGCCGTGTTTCGAAATAAGAATCCGGCCCTTTAGGCCCAGTTTTTCACACAAGGTGCGTTGCCATAGCCTGACTGCTTCGGGGTCAGCAATGGGAGCAAACTTGTAGTAGAGGATTATTTTTTGCATGTGTACTATTATACCCGTTACCGATTGAGCAGCAGGATTGCGACCAGGCTAGCCAATACCACAATTACCGTCACCATAGCCGTGTCTGCTGCCCGGCGGCGCATAGCCTGTTTGCGGCGGGCCTCTTCCTTAGCTTCGGCATGCAAGCGCGTTACATTTGCGAGCGCATCATCCGCAACTGGCGAAGCACCCACTTTTTCGAGCATTTGCCGCAAGGTAGTTTCGGCCCTCCCACCGCCGGCCTCCTGGTATGCTTTGTCACGCAGGATGGGGTCACGCTCAAAATCTATTTCGCGCTCCACCATTTCGCGCCGCAAGTCCTTGCGGATATCTTTGCCGGCTAGGTATTCACCTAGTAAGCGCCGTAAACCCTTTTCACCTATTAAATGCGATTCGTATATTTGGCGCAAGCTTGCGCCTTCTACTGTGACCTTTTCAGACATTTCCAGAAGTTCGCGGCGATTCATAGTACGGACACGTTCCGAAGGAATGTCCCGCAGCTTGGTTGGTACTGCTTCGCGCGGCAGCTCAGCCCGTACTATTGCCTTACCCAGGCGTTCTATGCGGGCCGGCTTTTCTAGGTTCAAACGTGATTCGGGCAGCTTGCTTGCTGTGGGTACTGCTTCTGGGCGGCGTTCCACGGCTAACTGCGCTGCCCGTGGCTGTTCGTATGAAAGCTTGCGAACGGCCATTTCGCGCTGTGCGAGCTGGGCAGCTATGGTTTTAACTTCTTTTTCCAGCTTGCGCTGTACCGGCAGTAAACGCTTTTCGGTCTTTATGCGACCTCGCCGGCGGCCTATAAGGTAGCCGACTATGCCACCTACCAAAAAACCACGCACACCTGCCTGTTGTTCGTAATAAGCGACATCAGCAGAGGTATACATGTCTGGGTTCGGTGCTAAGTTAGGAGCGCTTACTGCCGGCGTACGGACTGCAAACGGCGGCATTGCACCGCCTCCTCCTGGCGCAGAAGCGCCGAAACCAGAGGGTGCTCGGGGAGGCGGGGGGATATTGCTGCTGCCAGATGAGCTGCCAGGCGCCGCAGGCGGTACGGTTTCTTCCTCTGCTTCCGCCTGCAACGGTATCTCGCCCTCGCCTTCCAGTAATGTAGCCTCGGCTATTGGTTCAGGGGTTTTTTCGGCCAGTTCGGCTTCCGGCTCTATTTCGCCTTCGGCTTCTATTTTGGCAAGTTCAGCAATAACATCAGCGGCAGCAATCGCTTCCTGTGAGCCTGGTTCAGCCGCAGCCAGCTCCTCTACCACCTGTTGCTTTCGGTCATGCGCCAGCTCACTTATTATTTCGCCACGCTCTTCCTCGCCGATGGTCTCAAGCGGGGCTTGAACTTCGTCTGTCGACTCCGGCTTCTTTAAGAACGCAAAGTCAGCCTCTTGCTTCTCGACCTCATCACGCTTACGCTCAGCAAATAATGGTGACTTGTCGAGTGAGTCTGCTATTTTTTTGGCTTCTTGTTCCCGCTTTTCGGGCAGCAAGGCCTCAAAACCCCTTTTCTTTTTAGACCTTTTTTCTTTGCTTTTACCTGACTCCTTGTTATCTTCAGGAGTTCTTAGGCTTTCGAAGTCCGGTAACGGTAGTGATGGTCCTATTTCCATTGCGCAACAATATGTAACTTAAGTATTTGCAATCACAAACACTTTAGTATAGAGCTGTTCGCAATTTTTAGCAATGACAAGGGTTATTCAGCTTTAGCTTCTTCGGTGGTTTCCTTGGCCGCCTCAGACTCGCCTTCATCTACGGAGCCTTCTTCGGCTTCAACAGACTCGGCATCCTCAGGTTCGGCATCACCACCGGCAGCATCGTTAGCAGCAGCCAGGGCGCTCGGTTCATACACAGTAGCTACGGCGTGTTCAAGTTCTGTCTCAATTTCTACGCCCTCTGGAACAATCAGGTCGGCAACGGTAACATGGTCGCCCACTTCTACCAGCTTTTCGGCGTCGTATTCCAAAAAGTCTGGCAGCTTGTCTGGAATAGCTTTAACAGCTACGGCATCCAACTGGCTTAGGACTATAAAGCCGGCACGCTCAGCCGGGCTACTTTCGTTGCCTTCGTCGTAGCGGGCGTGGATAGGTATTTCGGCATCGACCTTTTGGTTCTTGTTGACGGCATTGAACACAATGTGTGTTAACAAATGTTTGCGCGGGTCGAACTCTGCAGTTTTGATAAGTGCGGTGTAGGTTTTGTCGCCGGCTTTTAGGTTAACTGGGTGGTGTTTGCCTGCCTTTTGCCAGACTTTGAGCATGGCTACACCGTTACCCTGTACAACTACGGAGTCTTTACCGTGGTCGTGAATGACGGCAGGGACAGTGCCTTCACTACGCAGGTGTTTTACTGCCTTGCCGGTTACTTCACGGGGTTCTAAAGTCAAATTAATAGCATCTTGGGACATACAGAATAAAACTCCTTTTGCACTATTATACCAGATATGACTCTGGACGTGGAGCGCCCATACCGTTAAGCTTAAGGGATGTTCGATGTAACCCACATAGTAGCTGCCGGCGGCCTCCTCCTAGTAGCCGCCATCATTTACTCCGAGGTTGCCCTAATGCTCGGCTTTTTCCTGCCCGGTGACACCTTGCTACTTTCCGTTGGTATTTTTGCAGCCCAGGGCAAACTACCACTCGCATGGAGCATAGCTGTCATTGCAGCCGCTGCCATATTGGGTGACAACACCAGCTACCATATCGGCCGCAAACTGGGTCCGCGCTTGTTTCGCAAAAAGGATGGCATTATATTCCGCCATGAGTATATAGAACGGGCGGAACGGTTTTACGAAAAGTATGGTAACAAGGCTGCACTGCTGGCCCACTGGGTGCCCATAGTCCGCACCTTCGCACCACTGCTTGCCGGCGTCGGCAAAATGCGTTACCGAACATTTGCGCTTTACGACGCCGTAGGCGACGTCGCGTGGGCCATCATTGTTACG